>CAXIDO010000105.1:0-7202 GCA_964022745.1 uncultured Methyloligella sp.
CCTGAACCAAGCACCACGATTTCAGTGCGCCTCTCAGGTCCACCACTGCTGCCAAATGAAATGGCTGTTGGAAATCTTACTTCATGGAATGTCATTCATCACACCTGATTTTTTAACTTAAAGATTTCTGTTTCCGCGTGAGGTAATGCGCTGCAATGTTGCTGCAAGTTCTCCCTCAGACCGTCTAAAACTATCTATGTCTGTAGCCGCGATGTTAACTGTCACATTCATCCCTCCTCCTCCTGAAGAACGCACGCCGAGTTCGCCATTGGCCCCTCTTGTGAGTGGCAGAATAGCCTCTGGCCCTGCTTCTCCAGCAACACCAACATTTCCACCTGCCAGGGGGAACGCTAATGGCGAGTTTAAAACACCGCCGCCTGAATTTGCGAAAGCGCCGCCTTTTGCAAACCCAAAAAATGATCCAAGCAGTGAAGTTGCTGAGCTGCCTACTCCCTCGGGGAGCAAATCTTGAACTGGCTTTAAGGCGCTATTAAAAGCCTTATTTGATATTTGCAATGCTAAGGATTTAAAGACGGTCTCCGCATCTTTTCCTTTAGAAATAATTTCTCCAAAGGACTTTGTGATTGATTCACCTAAATTGAGACTTTCTATATTTACTTGCTTTATTGCGTCTCTAATTGGTGAAGCATCTGCTTCAAAAATTACTTTATGACCTGTTTCTGTTTCATTCATTTAGATCTCTTTTTTACTAAAATTTATCAGGGAACTTTTTCATTAGTTTTTCTAAATTTGACTTCGACAGCGGGCTTTGTTGTCCATTGCCGATAAAACCATTTAATTTCCCTTCAATGGCGCATTTCAATTCTTTTGGTGTCATCTTCCAAAACTGACTGGAAGATAGGTTGAGTTGCCCAAGGCCAATTCGCATTAAGTCTTGCCATGGCAATATTGGTTTGTTTTTTTTGGGCATCGTTATTTTTTCGTGATTTGTTTTTTTAATGACTTAACTCTCGGTATTGAAAGTTGTGCTAAAGAGCTTTGCGATGATTTCTATGTATGATTTGATCCCACCTTCAATTTTCATTGCGGCAACATCTTCTTTTGTTAAGTCTGAGCCACCGCCTTTTAGGCCTGCCCAAAGAATGGTTATGATGTCGTCTGTTTTTATTCGGCCTTTTTGAAATCTTTCAATCACTTCGATTAAGTCGTCAGAGCCAAATTCTGTTTCTAATTCAGCTAAAGCACCGAGCGTCAAACATAGAGGATAATTTTTACCCGCTAAATTCACTTCGATTTCACCGCGAATTGTATTCGCCATGTTCCGCTCCCTTTAAATGGCTGTGAAAGTAATTGGTCCGGCTGAATCCAATGTGAGTTCAAAGCTGAGTTCATTGTTATGGCCGCCAGCATATTCAAAACCTGAGATTTGGAACAAACCTTCTAATGTCCCAAAATCAGGGATGGTGATTTGCCAGTCTCTAATGGTTGAATTAAAAAAATAAGATCTGACAAGCTCATCGGACGCTTGATCTTTGAAAATACCACTCCCTGATACCCGAGTTGATTTAACACCACATGCCAAGAGTTCTCGCCATTGATCTTGACTATCCGCATGTGTGATATCAACCGTGTCTGCATTAAATGAAATTGATTTACTGCGCAGACCTGCGACTGTTGAAAATGTGCCGAGCCCATCTTCATCCAGTTTTAACAACATATCCTTGCCCTTTTGAGCACTCATTTTACTCTCTCCTTAAACTTTGTGTTTGGGGGATTTATCTCTTCGTCTTTAAAGCGGTTCGGTTTTCATTTGAAACCTCGTGATGCCATGGATTGTTTCACCATCTGGGTCTCTTCGAACTTCATTAAATTCAAACACTTTGTTCACTAGTGTTTGACTTGACATCACAAGTGGTGCCGACAAAATTGCTTGTTCGATCGCAACTAAAATTTCGAGAGCTTGTTTGCGGCCTTTATTCTCTGTCCAGCTGTGAAATGTTATGACATGTTCACGCCCGTCTTCCGTGCTTGTATTCCACTCACGCTCCAACGTCATACCGATTGTTACATAGGGTGGTTTTGTTCTCTGAGGCACATGATCATAAATTTTTTCGCTTCCTAGCAGACTGATTAAGTTACCGTCTGCTGAGAGAGCCTGATAGAGCGCTTGCTGTAATTCTAACTTGGCTGTATTGGGCATATGACTTGCCTTATTGTTTAAAACCGAACCTCATTACATAAAAGCTATTAACCTTTGATGTTGTTCAGTTCTGCTTGAATTATTTTATGGATGTTTTGTTCGGCACGAATTTTTGCACGTAGAAATATTGGGTCTTCATCAACACCTTGGGTGCCGTACTCTATGTTTTTGATGTTTTGGTTTTTAATCTTTAAAACCAATTTTTCTGGACTGATTGTTTCAATTTCTATTGAGCTTATTAATTCTTGGCTTGTCTGTTCATCTAGAGACGATTGATTGATTTCATTTATAATTTCTTCGCGCAAAGATGAGGCCGCTTTTCTCAAAATTTCTTCTTGAAGTTGAAAAGACATAAAATTTTCATCAAGCAAATTTATATTGTGAGAAAAACTATTCGTCGTTTTTATTTTCACAGCTGTTTCTCTTTACATTCCAACTGGAGCCACCGATTGCGTTCCATTTCATTTAGAACGCCAATAATTTCAAATACACGCCCCTCTTTTCGCAGACGCATTTCAGGCAAAACATCAGTTCGATATCGTATGATAATTCGATGGGTGATTTCGCTTTCCACCTGATCTTTTAAAAGTGTTTCTCTTGTTGATAGTGGTTCTATCTTTGCCCATAAATCTGTCACGTTTATCCATAACCTCTCACTGCCACCATAACCATCAGTCGTGAGTTCTGGGCGCTCTAGTTTGAGAATATGTCTCAATTCATTGATGCTTGTATTTTTCATTTACTGGACCTTATATTTTTTATAATTGCTTAAAAGGGCCTCTATTGTTCGCGGAATTTCAGCAAAAGACCCACCAAAAGCAATTGGATCTCTTTGCTCGAACCAATGGGCAGCCAACATTAATAGCGCCTGCTTTAAATCACCTGGAACATCGGCTGGTGCATCGCCATACCCCGCGACAAAACGTATTTCTAATTGGTTTAACTTCTTTGACGGGGCTGTTGGTTTCGTTCCATTGAATAGGAGCCTTGGGTTACTTGAGACAAGATCAATTGAATAATCTTCAACATCAATAACTGTGTAACTATCTTCCAAATTATGAAACCTGATTTCTTCGATATCCTGGATTGGATCCAGGGGGAAATATATGGTTTTAGATTTTGGCCATTTATCTAGAAAGAAGGACCAGTTTTCTGTAATTAGGACTTTTCCTATTGTCGTTTCAATGTGAATACGAGCCGCGGTAATGAGTGTTGAAACCAGAACATCATCTTGTGTGCCATCCAGTCTCATAAAAGTTTTAGCTTCTTCTAAACTAACTGGCTCTTGGGCTGGACCTGCCCGTAATTGAAGCGCCATTTTTTTACTCCAAAATTATTATCGATTTTTCTAAAAGGAATTGTCTTACTAAAGGCGAGCCCGGCACTTTATGAGGGAGGGGCAAAAATGCCAGGCTCTAATGGCAATATTTGGGGGAGAAAACAGCTGCCATTATTTTGTTTTATTCGAGCTCTTTCTTTTACGAAGTGCCGACTTACGAAGTACCAAATTTAAGGAATTTTATGGCGTCAAAATCTTGCACACCGCCACCTACTCGTTTGGTTGTGTAAAAGAGCACATATGGTTTAGAGCTATAAGGATCTCTAAGGACACGAAGACCGAGGCGATCAACGATTAGGTAACCGCGATTAAAGTCACCAAATGCAATGGAGAGACTATCAGAGCCAATCGCTGGCATATCTTCGACCTCTGTCACCGGATAACCTAGTAATGAGGGTTGCTCGCCAGGTCTGTTAGCTGGCTGCCAGATGTAATTGCCATCAGCATCTTTGATTTTCCGAATTTCTGCTTGTGTTGAGCGTGACAGCACCCATTTAGAGTTTGCTCTATAGGATGACTTAACTGTGTAGATTAAATCAATTAGAGTATCGCTTGGGTCACTTGCAGCAAAATCGCCATCAACACCTGTTGCCAGATAACCCATATTTCCCCAACTCCAACTGCTTTCAGCAACGGCGGTGTAATCTAGAAAGCCACGAGGTTTATTCACGCCATCACCGTTTACAAATGCTGCTGTTTCTTGCTCAGCGAACGCTGTTTGGACTTCTTCTGCGATCCATTCATCAATATTTACAGCACTATCATCAAGCAAATTACTCGTTGCTGCTGGCATGGCGTAAAGTTCCATCGTAGGGAAACTTAATTCGGCTAGACTTGGTGAGGTTGTCTCTGGTCTCGCGGCTGTTTCTCCAACCCAGCCTGTGCCTGGGCCTGAGATTGAAAATGGCTTTTTATAAACAGTGCCACTCACTTGTCTATTACCGGCAATTGCTCTGATTGGAGAGACATCTTTAAGGGATGTCATCACGGCTTTTTCCGTTTCGTCCGGTACGAGATACCCGCCATCAGTGTCTGAAGTGATTGAGAGCGCTTTGGTTTCAATATCTCTTAATTTTGTCGCATCACCTTTGCGCATATAATTATTAAACGCAGTGTGATGTTTGGTTGAGAGGAAAGAACTTTCCTTTGAACCATTCATTGATGGACGGCTCGATTTTAATAAAAGAGCATCCATTTGGTTTTGGTTGTTTTCTAGAGCTTGGTTAATTCTGTTTAATTTTTCTTCTGTCAGAACATCAACACTCATTTTTTGCTCAAGTTCATCTAATCGCGTGTCATTGGTCTGTTTGAATTCGTCAAAGGCATTCATAAATTGATCAAATGCAGAATTAATCTCTACATCAGATCCAAGAGTGTCTGCTTTGGTTTCATAGTGTTTGGGAAGGGTTTGTTTAGTCATATGTTCCTCATTGTTTGGTAAATTGTTGTGTGGCTTTTTTTAGCTTTTCAGTTAGGGAAAGATGAGAATTTAACTTCAGGGTTCTCCTTGTTAAACTGCTCTGTTCAGCCTCAGCATCGCGCTTGAGAGCTAGTGTTTTAAAGCCCTTGGCAATTGCCGTTTGGGCTTGCTTTCGGGTGAAGCCTGCATCGCGCATAAGCCACCTTTCGAATTCTCGAATTGTTGGGAGACCATTTCTCATTGGGAGAGTTTTCACTTTTTGAACTCTTGCATCAGGGTGCATTGGAAATGTCACAATGGAAATTTCGTATAAATCTATTTCAAGCAGTTCTCTTATGGCACCGCTTCTCTTGGCCGCCGTCTTGCTATTGGTCTGCCTTGAGCGTATTGCTTTATAGCCAATAGAAAGACCATCTAGTGCCCCTTGTTTCATCAAGGCCAACACTTCTTTTCCGCGCCGAATTTCTTTGAGCAATTTCCCCTGAACATAAAGACCTTTTTGATCTTCTTTTATGGTTTGCCAGATGCCTATGGGCTCACTTGGGTTGTGCTGATAGAGCATTTTTATGTTGAGAGGTGATTTTTGCCTTAATCCTTTTGCGAAGGCCCCTCTGACTACCATATCCTTTGTTAAATCTACGGTGTTAAATAGGCTTGCATAGCCCTCGAATTCGCCCTCTTCATTGATGGTTTCGACATTAATTGGTGCGTATTTTACTTCTCTCTCACTGAAATCTTTAAAGCTCATCTGAAATGATTTGTTTTTTATCTTCGGTGCTATTTTCATGAACGTCCTTCCCCGTTTATTTCAGTATGTATTTCGGCATCTTCTTTCAGTTCATCTGGTTCTAATGGTGGGTAACCAATCAGGGCACGTTTTTCATTTGAGGTTAGAAAATCTGTTTGTTGCAAACGTTGCCACAAGGCTTCACGCTCCTGGGTTAGAGCTGTCACTTCTGTGATGTCTGGTTTTAAGGTTAGTGAATTTCCGAATGAGGGCCTTAGCCAATTTGTCAGTGTTTTTGCACTGCGCTCAACAAGAGGTAGTATGGTTTGTCTCCAGAAGGTCCGGTTAGCTTCAGCATAGTTAGAATAGGTGTTATCACCAGGAATACCGAGCAACATAGGGGGCACCCCAAACGCCAAGGCGATTTCTCTTGCCGCAATATATTTTGCTTCAATGAAATCCATGTCCCTTGGAGACAATCCCATGTTTTTCCAGTCTAGTCCCCCTTCTAGCAACAGAGGTTTGCCGGCATTTGCAGATCCTTCGAAGTTTTCTTCCAACTCACTTTGCAATCGCTCATATTGCTCGTTTGTGAGTTGCCCATCTTTTGCGGTATAGATTAGTGCGCCTGAAGGGCGGGCCGAATTATCAAGCAATGCCTTATTCCAATTTGATGCAGCATTGTGAATATCAACTGCAGAGGCGGCTGCTTCAATGGGGCTCATGCCATAATGATCATTTGTTGGGTGAAATAATTTCGTGTGTAAAATTGGAGACTGCTCATTACCATCTGGGATAGGGAACGTCACAAACTGGTTATTAACTGAATATTGGAAGGCTTGAGGCCACCCCTTTTCGCCAGCAATGATTTTCATTCTATCTGGTCTTAGAACATAAAGTTCGCGTGGCGTTTCATTTAAACTCACAAGTTCAAGATAGCTATTACCAGCCACCATCAGATAGCTGTACCATTCTTCAAACAAATCGGGCCCGCACTGTTGTGCATTCGGATTGTTCAAAAGATCTAGTAAAGGGTGCTCTTTATAATCTTCGCCCTCTTCCCTGACACGGAGCGGAATTGTCGCTGCTGATTGAGCAATCATTCTTATGCATCTGTAGCAAATTGCATTTTGTCCAAAACCTTCATTGGCAAAAGATGTGTAATCTCTTGGTGTCCATTGGGCTTGACCAAGATGATGCATGGATATCAATGACTTTGCTTGACTGGCTTTTTGTTCAAAGTTGGTTGTCTTATGATTATTTTCATGACCTTTTGAATTGGGCATGTTTTTTGGCTGCTTCACCAAGGAGGTGAACAGTTGGTTCCACAATGGCATATAGTGACCCTTTTACTAACCTAGTGCATTTTATTTGGTATTGATTTTATAGTCGCCGCATGCGCGGTGTTACTTTGGTATTTAACATCAGATCTGTCATGGCCCAGACTAAGGCATCTAGACGGTCTGGACTTTTTCCGTTTGACAAACCACCTGGACCAAAATCACACATTTGATCTTCCAGTTCTTCATAGCAACCAACATGACTGATGCGACCT
>CAXIDO010000106.1:0-7134 GCA_964022745.1 uncultured Methyloligella sp.
GAAAGAATCCCCAGTTGCTTGTGGCGGTTTTTGGTGAAAACTGAAGCCAGCCTTAAGTAGAGCTTGCTATAGGAGCACTACGCGACGGTTGCTTAATGCGGATGCTTTGTGGGCATCTGAAGCACAAAAAAAGCAACCTGAAGGAGCACACAAAAATGAGCAATTGGACAGATCAAGGCATAGATGCAGCATTAAACATCTACTGCTATGCCCAAAATCTTGTTGAACCAAGCTTAAAACTCGGTGTCACAGGGCTATCTCGTTCAGGGAAAACTGTTTTTATAACAAGCCTCATTTACCATTTGCTTGAGCAAAAACATCTCCCCTTCTTGGAGCCCCTTCGCTCTGGTCGTATCATTGATGTATATCTAGAACCCCATCCAGATGATCTACTCCCCCGCTTTGACTATGAAGGCAATTTAAAAGCTTTAACAGGTGCATCTCCTAAATGGCCAGAAGGCACACGCGCGATCTCACAGCTGCGTCTGACTATCACTTACCAAAGTGACCACTTCATCTCACGTCACTTAGGAGAAAGCAAACTCCACATCGATATAATTGATTACCCAGGTGAATGGTTATTAGACTTATCGCTACTCGAAAAAGATTATCAAACCTGGTCAAAAGAAGCCTTTGAGTTTGCAAAGCAACCTCATGCAGTACCGTTCGCCAAAAATTGGCTGGACCAAACAAACAAACAAAACCCAAATGAGGATCAAAACGAAGCTACCGCAAAAGACCTGGCTGAAAGCTTCACACACTTTCTCAACCTAACCCGCCAGAATGAGCCAGACCTTCCAACATTCCCCCCAGGCCGATTTCTCATGCCCGGAGATTTGAAAAACTCACCAGCGCTCACCTTCGCACCCTTAAATATTGAGAACGGTATTAATAAAGAGAACTCATTAGCAAATTTAATGGAACGCCGCTTTGAAGCGTATAAATCTCTCATTATTCGCCCCTTTTATCGTCAATTCTTCACACGACTTGATCGTCAGGTCGTTCTGGTCGACGTACTCTCAAATTTAAACGCGGGCAAATCTCATCTTGATCATTTACAAAACTCGTTGACGAACATCCTGAAGAGTTTCTCACCTGGCGCACCCCATTGGCTAGCATCCATATGGAACAAAAAAATCGATCGCTTAGTTTTCGCTGCCACCAAAGCAGATCACCTTCACCATCACAATCATGATCAGTTACAAAATCTCCTCAGCCAATTAACTCATACAGCCATAAAAAAAGCTGAGTTAAAAGGAGCTGAAGTAAAAGTCCAGGCCCTTGCCTCCTTGCGAGCAACCCGTGAAGTTACCATAGAAGAGAACGGTGAAACATATGACGCCCTAGCAGGGACACCGCTAGCTGGAACAAAATTCCACGGACAAGTTTTTGACGGCAAAACTGAGACCATTCTTTTTACAGGTGATTTAAAAAACGATATAGAAAATAACCTGAAGTCTGATTTGGCATCAGACTTAGCAGCATCCATAACGGATCAAACAATAGAAAACGACAAAAACGCGTCTATTGAAATCATTAATTTTGCCCCACCGCAAGTTGATAAAAATTCACAAAATAAAATGCCTCATATTCGACTAGACCGTGCGTTAAATATGCTCATTGGAGACAAATTAAAATGAACCAGAGCAAAAAACCTAAGATTTTCAATGTCAAAGATCAGTCCTTCAAAGTAACTGAAGAGCCTGAAATTTATGCCAACGCCCCGCACAAAAACGGCACACAAGAACATGAGTTCGGAACTGAAAACCAATCAACCGAAATACCACCGGGTGCTAGAGCTGGAAAAACTCTAAACACAAAACTACTCTCATGGGGGTTATTATTATTTTCCTCTCTTTTCGGTCTTTTTACTCTCTGGTTAACAGCAACACTCATCACGTCAGTCGAGCAGCTCTTTCAGAGAAATGATATCATAGGCTGGCTTGCCATCGGCCTCACAACCCTACTCATCATCTCCATCTTGGCAATCATAACGAAAGAAATTGTCAGCCTCTCGAAACTCAAAACACTAGGCAATCTAAAAACAAAGGGCCAACAAATTCATGACAACAATGAATTAAAACCAGCTAAAAAATATGCCCGAAATATCAAACAACTATATGAACATACTCCCAAAAGAGAGTGGATACTCAAATCGTTAAAGGAACAAGAGCAAGCCATCATGGATGGCCGCGAACTCATTGAGCTCGTAGATACAGAGATCGGCAGCCCGCTTGATAAAGAAGCAGAAAAAATCATTTCTGAGACCGCAAGAAAAGTTTCAGTGATCACGGCAATTGCTCCAGGTCCTTTCATAGACATGGCGGCCGTCACACTCTTAAACCTGACAATGATCAGAAAAATCTCAACCGTCTACGGTGTAAGGCCAGGCCTGTGGGGACTATCTCGCCTGGGCCGTAACATCCTTGCCCATCTAGCTTTGTCTGGTGGACTAGCCATGACAGGCGATCTACTCCAACCTCTCATTGGCAGCAGCATCGCAGCAAAGCTTTCAAAAAAATTGGGAGAGGGAATGATCAATGGCGCTTTGACAATTCGCATAGGGCTAAGCGCTCAAGAAGTAACAAGACCAATCCCCTATATAACAGCAAAAAAATCATCCTTTGCTAAAATAGTCAGCTCAAGCCTTACAAACTCAGATAAATCATAAATTACAAAGCAGATATGAAACGAATACTGAAACCTAATTTCGATCTAATTGGCGCAACGGATCACGCGCCCCTTCATGACCAAGAGACAGAGCACGTTGATACCAAAACCTGGCACGTTTCTTATCAAGCTTAATCCCGGAAACCACCCGCGCACTTGGCTGATTAGGGTCAAAAGTCATCCCCATAGCAAGAGCCGCACGTCCAGAACCCTGTTCAGCCAAATGAGAAAATGCAAGGCGTGCTGCCGAAACATCTCCAGCACGCAAGAGCCGTGTTCCTCGCTCCAACCATTTTTCTTCCAAAGCCTGATCAATAATCAAAGGCCCTTGATTAACACCCACACCAGGTTGTTTAATAAGCTCTGAATTTTCAGTATCGGCTTCAACCGATGCCACTTTTTGTTTCTCTTCAGCAGCTGGTGTGACGACTTCAGGTTGTTCAATTTTTTCAGGTTCTGGCGCTTTATAGGGAGCAATGTCTGCTGTGACTTTTTTAGTGACAGGAGCATCACCAGCATTCACAACCAAATCGATCTCAAAGGCAAACTTGCCTGGTTGATCCTCAGGAATAATCATCTCTAACTCATTCACCTGCGAAACAGAAACCATCCACAAGCCATTCATCTGGCGCCCATAATTAAGCTTCGCCCAATCTGGCAAATTCCTCACCACCAAAAAAGCAGAAGCTAAACCAGCATCATTCGGCAATTGGATATTCAAAGGCAGATTTTGTCCAGCTGTACCTTCAAGTGGATTAACCAAAAACCGCTTATTGAGGTTTATCTTAGGTGAAACCTTAGCTACCTGGGTGTCTTTGACAGCAGGCCCATCAACACGGTCAGCAGCATCAGATAATTTTGATGGTTCTTTAAGGCGCACACTTGATAAATCACTTTTAATAACATCGCTCACACCACCATTTAAATAAGTGTAAGCAATGCCACCAGCAACCAACAAAGCCCCAACAGAACCAAGCACTGCTAAATAAGCTGGACGCCCTTTTTTCTCTTGCTGAATTGGTGCTAAAAATTGCGGTAGCTCAGCATATTCCTGCTGATGAGGTGAATGTTGAACTTGCCCACCTTGCTGCATATGCGGATGACCACCTTGAACATGTTGCCCATCAGGAGATACTCCGGCTTGTCGCGAACCATAAGCATCATGTTGAGCTTGTTGTTCATATCCTCTCTGCTCATCAGAATGCAGCTGCACTTCTCTTGAACCTAACGGCACACCTCTTTCATGAGAATGTGCTCCATCATGATGATGTGGATGGTCAGAATAATCAGGAACCATAGTCAAAGGATCATTCCCATGACTTGAATGCCCTACAGTTTCATGAGCATAACCATCTCCATTTGCGTCTGAATGACCATGCGGGTTATGACTGTGCGGTGTTTGCACCTCATGAGTATGAGCATATTGGGAGTGTTCATCAGAAGCTTGATATTGCTGTTCTTGAGCATGAGGGTTATAGCCTTGAGGCTCATATCCCTGTGAATGAGCTCCATGAAGATCTCGGGCTTCATCATCTTGAAAAGAAACATCTTCTTCAAAACCCTCACCACCATGCAAATGCGGTGGCCCAACAGGCCCCCGCCCCTGAGGCTGAGTGAGCTCTTCAACATATTTCGCTCTTTGCTCCCCGGTAAGATCCGAAATTTCAGCTAATTGATGCTCCAGGTTTTCAATTTTTTGACGCAGCAATAACGCACTTTCACTATCAATCTCACCATGCTGCTCGGTATTCTGCTGCAGATCCGCCCCCCGCTGATGCCCAACCTGTTGAGACGGATGAACGGGTGCTTTTTTAGAGTTCATTTGATCTTGTGCCTGCTGAACTCCAGATGGATTTTGATTTCGAGGCGGGGCTTGAGTGTGAACAGGCTGGAGATGAGATACATTATCCCTTGTTGGTTCATGCTGTTGTTGAGACTGTTGGTCTTGATTTGGTGTGAGATGATCATCCCGATTGTCAGACATTTGCACTTGAGCCGCCGAGCTCGATAAACTCAGCTTATCTTCCTCATCAAGTGCCCCCAAACGATCCATCAACCAAGAAGATTGAGAACTATCAAGTCGAAATCCGTCAACAGAGACCTGATCTCGCTTAGGACCATTTGAATTAGATCCATCATCACTACCAAATTTACTCACAATACTAATCCCATCCCAATTAGAACTTATTGTCCAACAGCCCACCAGCGCCCAAAAACCCTGGTCATCGATGCCCAAATATCGTCCCTTAAAAGAGGACCTACTTGTTCAGAATTTCCGACTTTGGAATATTGCCGAACAAAGGCATCCATTGCTATTTTCATTTCACCAGCTGAAACTTCTTGTCCGATTTCTTTACGCCGGTTTCTAAGCCATTCAGAGGCAGCCCCAAATTGAGACCACCCAACTACTTTTGCATCAATGTTAATTTCCTGCCATTTTGGATGACGCGATCTTTGATCAAAACCATATAAGTTTGTAAAAAAAGCCTGAACAAAACGGCTCAATTTTTTATATCGTTTATGACTGCGCTTCCATTTGTAAATGGCCAAAACCACACTGGAAGAAATTGTCGATATTGGTTTATTTTTTGCTATTAAGTTCGGATATTGCTTCGAAGTTAACTTAATAGGCAAATACTCATCTGTAATTTTAAAATATGGGCCTAAACCAACAGTCTGGGGAGTAATCGGTAAAAAATGAAACTTAGAAGGATCTCTTAATGCTCTAAATCCTTCTACAGGTGCACCTCCAAAGGTTACAATAGCATCAACTTCATTATTTTCCAACTGATCTAAACCATTTGAAAAATCAACATTCACCACCTCAATATCAATACCTAATTGCGCAAACACATAACGCGCATCCATATCTGTGGCACCAAGCTTTTTCCCAAGCACCACACGCTTCCCAGAAAGCTCCAATAAATTATCAACACTGCGATGAGCCAATATTTGCATCTCAGAATTATATAGCTTCGTAATATACTGAATATTTTTGCGAATATTTTTATAAAAATCAGGATCTTGCAGTTCTAAAAACCCTAATTGTCCCTGGGAGATAATCGCCATATCAACCCCTTTTAAGAACAAAAGATCTTTTACATTCTGAACACCACCACGTCCCAACATAGGCACCACACGGATGGGGAGATCTCCATCATCTTGATCCAAAACATTACTAATATCAGAAGCCATTCGCGCGTCTGTTCCCGCAAGCCCCCCAGATAATAAAGTCACCACATGATGGTTTCTGCGAAAGACCTCCCTGCCATAAAGTGACTTTTTAACGGTCCTTTTGTTCTTTGCATCACGGCGCACTTTTTCTGACTGAGCCAATTGTGCAGATTGAGCCAGTACTTTGCCAGCAGAAGAGGGAGGAGAATTTAATTTTAATTTCTCGGGGCTGCGTTTTTTTGCTTGCTGAGGGGTCACTAATGTTTGAGTTTTTTCAGCAGCTTTCAATAGCTCTTCATAAAAAGGAGCAGCATGCGAAAAAGAACTAAATAAAAAAGATAGAAGAATAAGAATGACACTAAAAAGAAAACGGTAAATAACCCCACCTTCAAATTGAGTCCGTCCATAGCCCCAAAAAGAGTACTCAACCAAAACTAAAACTCCCCTCAACCCCAAACAAACTTAAAATCAAAAACTAAGAAATAAAAATAAAACCATTGATTTTAAGAAACCCGAAAAGCCATTGAAAACATCAATTTCTTCAAATAAAAATTCATTTGAAATGTTTGCATACGGATTATTAATTTTAGAATAATACGGACTTAAAATTAAAAACCTTAAATCAAATCAATAATCGAAAAGAACATCTTTTATAAAATTAAAAGCTGACCAATAAAAACAATTCGGAATAAACAAAATTATATTAATAAATTCAATGAATTAATCAACTAAAATAGGAATAAACAATAATCACAGTCCTATCCTGATCCCTTTTAATGGCAAAATTGAGAAAAATATTTTTTTAACGTAATCAGTTTCAACTCTTAAACTATGTTCGAAACAAACAAAAGAATAATAAAAACAGTTAGTTATAAAAGAAGTGAAAGAATTGAGTGAATGATCATACGTAAACAAAACATTCACCCAAAACAAAAATCTCAAATTGTAATGAAAGAGATTTATGCTGAGCTATTCAAACCATAAACTCAAACATAAATTCAGACGCCGTTTCTAAGGGTCCGGATCGTTTAACGTCACGTGAGATTTTAAAGCCGCCAAAGCAAACTTTAAGTGTAACGCACAACTACGCTCATTCAATAATTGAGCTTGGTGAATTAGAAGCTGTAACTTCGTTGAAAAAGCTTGTCGCTCTCCATACTTTACGATCCGTGGTTGCTTTGCATCAGCAGAAACTGGAAAATGCCCCTCAATACTTCCAGAAGATCTATCCATGCGAGTCATGTTTTCCACCTTCCTTTATTTATATTTATAAAGAATAATTTTCTAAAC
>CAXIDO010000107.1:0-7128 GCA_964022745.1 uncultured Methyloligella sp.
TTAGCAATAGCATCCGTTTGAATGCTAAGAGATACCAGCCCAATCAAAAAAAGGCCTGCAATTAAACTCTGCGTCCCTAAGCCATATAAGCTTTCCTGCCTCACACCTATGTTTTTAATTACCTTATTCTTCATCCCCTTATTCTCCTCTATAAATGTTTGAGATACTCCTTTGTCGTAAGAGGAAATAAAAAAGTTCATTTTCTAATTTTGAATATTAAAAAAACATGGGAAGAGTAACTAAGGCTCACATCTTGAAATCAGACGAAAAAAAAGTCATAGATAATACAAGAGCTCAGACAAAAGGACGACCAATCAGAGAATGTCTATCCAGCTAAAACTATCAAACAACAGCAAAAAGAACTTCTTTGTAAATATTGAGAAGTTCCCTGCAAAAGTAAAAGTTCCAGCCAGTAAATCTGATTTTCTGTCACAAATTATAACGGGGATCTTTTTCACCCTGTTTGGTTACGCATTATTTCGCTCAAATCTAACAGAAGATTCCATAACCCCAAACTTGCTGTTTGGTTTAGCTATGGGGACATTTGGTGGATTTAACCTCGCCAAAGCGCTCTTTGGCACTAAAGGATCAGCCAGTCTCACATTTCATGAAACATATGTCGAAGCAAAACAAGAATATTGGTTCACTAAGAAAAAATGGCAAACGCCATATTCAGAATTTAAAGGAGCGAAAACAAGAAAAGGCATTCAGCCTAAAAGGGGCGATCTACAACCATTTCAAATCATAGAACTCATCCACCAGGACGCATCTAAAACTCTCCCCCTCTACGCAAAAAGAGGAAGCAAAAGACAAACAAAACTATTAGAAAACTATGCCGAAAAATTTAAGGTACCAGTTCTTTAAAGAGGTAAGCCGAACTGGATAACAAAGTGCAAGCAGCCTTTATTGCATTATTGCAAGAGCTCTTTAACAACTTTATTAGCTGCACCAAAATCCATCTGTCCAGCATATTTAGTTTTTAGGGCCGCCATAGTCCGCCCCATATCTTTCAAGCTAGTCGCATCAATCTCAGCAACAACCTCTTTGACGGCTTGGGCTACAGCATCTTCATCCATTTGCTGTGGTAAAAAATCTTTAATAACGTCAATTTCTTTCAGCTCTTGTTCAGCCAATTCAGCTCTACCAGCATCTTTATAAGTAACAGCCGATTCCTGACGTTGCTTCACCATTTTTGACAAAATTTCAAGAATTTCAGTATCAGAGACTGTATCCGTACCCTTAGTACGGCCAGCAATATCACGGTCTTTAATCGCTGCATTAATCAAGCGAAGTGTCCCAACCCGGACCTTATCTTTCGCCTTAACAGCATCTTTCAGAGCTTCATTAATTTTATCGCGCATAAAAAATCCTATATGGGTACAAGAATAAAAGGTCAAAACAGTCGGATCATAAAAATCAAAATTTAGTATGACTTAAACGATGAAACTCGCCAAACAATAAAGCTCGCTAAAAACCAACTCAATGTATAAAAAATGATCCGCAATCCCCCTCAAAACTCAAGAATCACCCTGAATCATGAAAGAGAGATAAGCGTAAATCATTAAAGCCTAACTTGGCAATCATTTTTACATATATAAAGCACTGATTTCATTAGTTATTTTATTATTTTTTTTGTTGACTGCAAAACAACATTCACATAGTGTCGGGCCGTTTACCAAACTGTACAAAGAATTTATTTGTCAAATGAGACAAATCTAGTGGTCTTTGAATAGTGACATATGGTAAGTAAGAACAAATTCATAAATTCAAATAAAGTCTCACTTCCAAACAACCAATTCAAAGTTTGGGATGAGTATCTATGCCATAAAATAGAAAGCCAATTGGATGCCTGAAACAACTTCAAACATCAAAGATGCTAGCTCTCCAGAAAAGAAAACTGTCTCACCTTCTTCTGGCCCATGGGAAGCAACTCAATATACAGCTGTCATTGTTCTGGCAGACGGAACTGTGATTAAAGGTGTCGGAGCAGGATTTGAAGGCACTGCAGTTGGAGAAGTTTGCTTTAATACAGCAATGACAGGTTATCAGGAAATTCTTACCGATCCATCCTATGCCGGGCAAATCATCACCTTCACCTTCCCTCATATTGGCAATATCGGCACAAATGAAGAAGACACAGAAACATCAAATAACGAAGCATCAAACAAAGTGCGTGGATGCATTTTAAGAAGTACAATTACAAACCCTTCAAATTATCGCTCAAGCCAACACTTCGAGAGTTGGTTAAAATCAAATAAAATTATAGCGATCACCAATATTGATACACGCGCCCTTACAAGCCTTATCCGTGAAAAAGGTATGCAGCATGCAGTCATCGCTCATAATGCAGATGGCGCCTTCGATATTGACGCTCTAAAGCAACAAGCTTCAAACTGGGACGGCATTGAAGGTGCTGATCTTGCAAAAGACGTCACAGTCAACTCATCTTATGAATGGCGCGAGACTAAATGGGTCTGGGATGAAGGCTATGGCAACCTGGAAAATCCAGACTTTCACGTTGTCGCCCTAGATTGCGGTACCAAACGTAACATCTTCAGATGCCTCGCATCAGTTGGATGTAAAGTCACTGTCATGCCAGCATCATCAAAAGCAGAAGATATTTTAGCTGAAAACCCAGATGGCATTTTCATCTCAAACGGCCCAGGTGACCCTGCTGCCACTGGCGAATATGCAGCCATTGAAATTAAAAAATTAGTTGAGAGCGGCAAACCAATCTTCGGAATCTGTCTTGGCCATCAAATTCTAGCCTTGGCCCTTGGCGCCGAAACCGCCAAAATGCAACAAGGCCATCATGGTGCCAATCATCCTGTTAAGGATCACACAACAGGTAAAGTTGAAATCACATCCATGAACCATGGCTTTACAGTTAACAGAGATACACTACCAGAAACCCTTACAGAAACCCATATTTCGCTATTTGATGGCACAAATTGCGGCATAAGACTAAAAGACAAACCTGTTTTTTCAGTGCAATATCATCCTGAAGCCAGCCCAGGTCCACAAGATAGTCATTATCTATTCCGTCGTTTTGTGAACTTTATGCGGGCAGAAAAAAACATGGAACCAATAAAAGAATAACCAAAAACTTTATGGTCCATTAATCAAATAGTTACGTACAAAATAAGGGAGGCAAATGTCTCCCTTATTGTTGCCAACTAAAATGCGGATGCTTGTAGGCATCTGAAGTATGGAAATGGCAACCTAAAGGCGCAACTAAAAAAGGATGTGTTATATGAAATTTGTCAAAGCCTTATGTCTCGTCTCACTTATTTTTGTTATGAATAGTGGATTACACCACCCAAACGCCCAAGCTAAAAACTCTGATGACAAATTAAACAATCCATCAACCTGGCAATCAAAAGAATTGCAAGATCACAAGCTTGTTGGCAAAATCTGGTCAAAAGAAAAAAATGATTACATCACACCAGAAGAGCTGATCAATTCACTTTCTAAAAAACGTTTTGTTCTTTTGGGTGAAATTCATGACAATCCTGATCATCACACTCTTCAGGCCGGCATCATAAACGCGCTAGTAAAAAAACAATCACAAAAACCAGCTCTTGTTGTCGAAATGATCAAAGTCGATCAAATGCAACGTTTAAATGGTTATAGAAACCAGCCAAATTCAAAAGCTAAACATCTGGGAACAGCCCTTCGCTGGAAACAAAATGGCTGGCCCGAGTGGGATATTTATCTCCCCATAGGTGAACAAATTTTCGCACATAATCTAGAAGTTTACCCAGGCCACACAACGCGCATCATGATTGATCATCTTATTAAAAGTGACATGAGTGTTTTGCCAGAAAAGGCAAAGAAAATTTTCAAACTTGATGTAAAACTGGAGCAACCTTTAAACCAAGCCCTTTCAGAGGACATTCGAGTTGCCCATTGCAACCGTTTACCTGAACGTGTCATTCCACCAATGACCTTAGTTCAAAGGTTCAGGGATGCCTGGATGGCAGATGTAATGATCCAAGCCTCTTATGACAAAAATGAAAAAAGACGCCAAGCCATCCTCATTGCCGGAAATGGTCACACAAGAACGGACAGAGGCGTACCGTGGTATTTAAATTTAAGAGAAGGTAAGAACCAATCTTTTACAGTTCAATTTGCAGAAACAACAAGTAAAGCTGCAACCATAAAAGACCTTGCCCAAAAAAGCCCAACTGGTGCAATAGCCGCCGATTTCATCTGGGTCACACCAACCATTGAGCGAGGCAACCCTTGTGACAATCTGCCAGACTTTGGTAAGAAAAACTAAAACAAACACTTCAACTAAGGTTTAGAAAATAGCCTTCAAAATTTATTAATTTAAAGAAATTTCGAGGGCTATTTCGCCTCATTAATACAAGCAAATAACACCTTAGACTTTAGAAACGGCAGAGCTGATATAAAATTAATCATTTTTCACCAAAATAAACCTATTTTCTAACAACTCTAAGTCGTTTTGGGGATTGCCCAATCAGCAAACCTTCTTTAGTGTGCCCTTCTCAGAGGGCTTCAAAAGTCAGCTACCCAGACAAAGAAAAATCGCGCTTAAAATTGGCTCTTAAGATAAGGGCCAAACAATTTGAGTGCGCCATAATTGCCAGCACTGAGATACGAAAATGCCAAAACGCACAGACATAAAATCCATCCTCATCGTCGGGGCGGGGCCCATTATTATCGGCCAAGCTTGTGAGTTTGATTACTCCGGTACCCAAGCCGTTAAAGCCTTAAAAGAAGAAGGCTACCGGGTCATTTTGGTCAATTCGAATCCAGCGACGATCATGACAGATCCAGAACTCGCTGACGCAACATACATCGAACCAATCACCCCTGAAGTGGTGGCTAAAATCATCGCTGAAGAACGCCCAGATGCAATTTTGCCAACCATGGGTGGTCAAACAGCGCTCAACACAGCACTCGAGTTAAAAAAACGCGGCATACTTGATGCGTTAAATGTTGAAATGATTGGTGCCAAAGCAGACGTCATCGACAAAGCCGAAGACAGAGACCGCTTTAGAAAAGCCATGGATAAAATTGGCCTGGAAACACCACGCTCTCGTGTGGCAAATACAATGGCTGAAGCAATGGAAGCAATGGAAGTGATCGGCCTTCCTTGTATCATTCGCCCATCTTTCACCATGGGCGGCACAGGTGGTGGCATAGCTTATAACCGCGAAGAATTTATCGAAATTATTGAACGCGGCCTCGATGCCTCTCCAACAACAGAAGTTCTAATCGAAGAATCTGTTTTGGGCTGGAAAGAATATGAAATGGAAGTTGTCCGCGACAAAGCAGACAACTGCATCATAATTTGCTCTATTGAAAATATCGACCCAATGGGCATTCACACCGGCGACAGCATGACAGTGGCACCAGCGCTAACACTCACTGATAAAGAATACCAAATCATGCGCGATGCCTCTCTAGCAGTATTACGCGAAATTGGTGTTGAAACTGGTGGCTCAAACGTACAGTTCGCGGTAAATCCTGCTGATGGACGCTTAGTTGTTATCGAGATGAACCCGCGTGTTTCTCGCTCTTCGGCCCTTGCCTCCAAAGCAACCGGCTTCCCAATAGCTAAAGTCGCAGCAAAGCTTGCTGTTGGCTACACATTAGATGAACTTGAAAACGACATCACTGGCGGCGCAACACCGGCATCATTCGAACCAACAATCGATTATGTCGTAACTAAAATTCCACGCTTTGCTTTTGAAAAATTCCCGGGCAGTGAACCAACGCTAACAACAGCGATGAAATCCGTTGGTGAAGCCATGGCCATTGGTCGCAACTTCCAAGAGAGCTTGCAAAAAGCATTACGCTCATTAGAAACCGGCCTAACTGGTTTAAATGACCTTCCCTTTGAAGGTTATGGCGAAGGCGAAGATAAGAACGTAATCCGCGAAGCCCTTGGCCAACCAACGACAGATAGGCTGTTAAAAGTGGCTCAAGCCATGCGCCACGGTGTCTCTCATGAGATGATCCATGGTTCATGCAAAATAGATCCGTGGTTCCTTGAGCAAATCCAGGAAATCATAGATTATGAAGCACGCGTAAAAGAACACGGCCTACCTCAAGACGAAAGCGCAATGCGCAAACTAAAATCAATGGGTTTCTCTGATGCACGCTTAGCTGAATTAGCTGGTCATAAATCGACAGAAGTAACCAGTCACAGATCATCACTTGGTGTTCACCCGGTTTATAAACGGATCGACACATGTGCAGCCGAATTTGCATCTCCAACGGCCTATATGTACTCAACTTACGAAGCACCATTAGTTGAAGGCAACACGCATGCAAATTCAGAAGCCCACCCTGAAGACGCAGAAAAAGTCATCATTCTAGGAGGCGGCCCAAACCGCATTGGTCAGGGTATTGAATTTGATTACTGTTGTTGCCATGCCGCGTTCTCACTCTCAAAAGTTGGATACCAAACCATCATGGTCAACTGTAACCCTGAAACAGTTTCAACAGACTATGACACATCAGACCGTCTGTATTTCGAGCCATTGACCGAAGAAGATGTGATGGAAATCATCAACGTTGAAACTTCAAAAGGCACACTAAAAGGCGTAATCGTTCAATTTGGTGGCCAAACTCCTCTGAAGTTAGCTAATTTCCTGGAAGAAAATGGTGTGCCAATTCTCGGCACATCTCCAGATGCAATTGACTTGGCTGAAGATCGTGACCGCTTTAAAGAACTCATTGAACAAGTCGGTATCAGACAACCGGAAAACGGCATCGCTCGCAGCCCGGAAGAAGCAACTAAAATCGCTGAGAAAATTGGGTTTCCAATTGTGATCCGCCCGTCCTATGTGTTAGGCGGCCGTGCCATGGAAATCGTCGACAGCCAAGCACAACTAGAGCGGTATATAAGAGAAGCAGTGCATGTCTCTGGTGATAGCCCTGTATTGCTTGATAGTTATTTGAGAGATGCCATTGAGGTCGATGTTGATGCCCTCTCAGATGGTGAAGGTGTTTTCGTTGCCGCAATTATGGAGCATATTGAAGAAGCTGGCGTTCACTCTGGTGATAGCGCTTGCTCACTCCCCCCTCACTCTCTCTCAGAGAAAATACTAGCTGAGTTAGAAGAGCACACAGCAAAACTTGCTAAAGCTCTAA
>CAXIDO010000108.1:0-7121 GCA_964022745.1 uncultured Methyloligella sp.
TTTTTTTTTTAAAAATTTTAAAAAAATAAAAAAAAAAAAAATTATTAAAATAAAAAAAAAACCACCAAAAAAAAAAAAATTATAACCACCAATCTCCATTTTCCCAATTCCGGAATATGGGGGGGATTTTTTTTTTTGTCCAAACATCGCGGCATTATTCCCTTTGAACACTTCCATGTTCCAAAAAGCCTGGCCAAGGTCATACGCAAAGAAACCTTCGAAGTAAGAGTTGATACTGATTTTCGAGGTGTACTCGACGGGTGTGCAGCGCCTCGGCCAGATAGACCAAGCACCTGGATCAATTCTAGAATTAGGGAGCTATACACAGACCTTTTTGAAATGGGACATTGCCACACAATCGAGGTCTATAAAGATGATTTACTAGTGGGAGGTCTTTACGGAGTTGAGCTAAATGCCGCCTTTTTCGGTGAAAGCATGTTCTCTTTTAAAAGCAATGCCAGCAAAGTCGCACTGGTTTACTTAGTGGCCCGTTTAAAGCACGCAGGTTTTACGTTGCTCGACACACAATTCGTCACAGATCATTTAGAAAAATTTGGTGCGATTGAGGTAACAAGAGATCAATTTCAACGCCGTCTTGAGCGCACACGTGTCCGCCGACGTTGTAACTTCTTAGGTTTAGATACAGCAACCCCGCCAAGCGGCATTTTGCAACTAGTCAGCCAAACATCATAAACCGGATGTTCAACCGCATGAATGCCAGGGTTTTCAGCAAACACCCAACCTGAAAATAATTTTGCTTGGCTACCATCAAGTTTACGTTCTTTCACTTCGATAAAAGATGTCGTCGATGGTGCCTCAGTCGCAGGCGTTGTGTTACAAACCCGTGGTTTGATAGTCAGTGCCCCAAATTTTTGTTCACCATCAATTGGAATTTCCAAATGAGAAATACGCGCGGTAACTTTATTCAATGCAGCAAACACAGCGACTTTATTTTTGATCTGACGTGCTTGCGCATCTTGCACAACCAAAAAAGCACTAAGGAAAGCAAAACCACCTAAAATCAAGACAATCACTTTAGATAATCTATTTATTTGCATTTTAACTTTCATACTTCATTCCAAATCAAAGTTAAGCCATCTGTTGAATTTAATAAGTGAAACATATTGACGGCCAATTTACGGCACTCATCAAATAAACCTTTGAAATCAAACTGTCTAGGGCATTCCTAAAACCAATAGACGCAAAATTTTCCATTAAAAAATCCCTTAAAGCATTAAAGCTTAAGAGATTATTTTAAGAAAGGATTTTTTTTAAGTCTGTAAGCTTAAAATCAGCTCTTATTAAGCAAGGCAACTAAGCATTACCACTTTCTGGTTTCCAAGCTTCATACTCTTGAGAAACAGGTTGTCCCTGATCACGTTCTTCAGCATTTGGCCGATAGCGTAAATCCGTACCGGTATAGTTCGGACGATGATTAGCTTCATATGGACGAGCTTGATAGTCACTATCACTCGGCACAACATCTGTTTTATAGTGCATCCATCCATGCCAGCCTGAAGGTATGAGAGACGCTTCCGCTAAACGATCATAAACAACCCAGCGCCGTGGTTTACCTAATGGCCCAACACCGCGCACTTGTTCATAGTATTTGTTGCCAACTTCATCTTCACCAACAAAACGACCATTTTTCCAAAGTGTAAATCTGTGCCCGATTGTATTACCAGTCCACCAGCCAAAAAGTTCAGAAAAAAGTCCCATAGAAAACCTCTTATATAGAGTAATGCCAATGAAATAAAAATTGTTAGATCAGCAAACTTTGTTAGATCGAAAGCCGAAAGGTTAAATCATCAAAAAAACAGTGTGTATACACCTGTGAAAATTCACCAAAGACTCGCCCTGCACTATGCCAACTCTTCTATTTAAAGTAAATCCCTCGCCCCCAGGTAAAACCAGTTAAAACTGCGATTAATTGCATCAGCTAAGGCAAAACAATTTCATCAGAAACAAACAAACTTGTGCATGAAGAGAAAATTTTTAATTCCCATAAAAATGAAAATAGTGCGAGAAAACCAACAAACACCATATTTTGTAGTGTGACACATTCCTTCACACACTCTGAAGTAGAATCAGATAAGGTATTTGTGACTAAATGAAAAAAATGTGGGCAAAAATCTCTTTTCCTATCCTGGGAAAAGTGGAATATTTTCTTGTTTTATCTGGGGATTAACGCAAAAAAAAACACAAAATTTGCTAATCCAGCCTTTTTCCCAGACCTTTCACCAAGTTTTCCCCAATTTGCCCACAATTTATCTATATTGTGGGGGTGAAAAATAAAAACACACAACATCTTGACGAAAACAACCCGAGTCACTTAAGTTCAATCTCAAGTGAGGGGGCATTATAAAACTTAATCAAACACTGAGCTAAATCTGGTGTTGAAAGTTTTCAAAATGGCAAAATGCCAACTCCATAATAAGAAATTTTGATAACAAAGACTTAAAGTCAAAAATAAGCGTCATAACTTAGAGTCAAGTACGGCAGAACTGCCGATTTTAGTAAAAATGAACTTTTAAATAACGGGGAAAGCGAAAACCAATCATAAACCTGTTCAATCTTGAGTAAACAAACTTAATGAAAGAACGGAGTGATTTGGCGAGCTTTAATTTTCTCTGAAGGGGAAGTTGTGTGGAAATGAACCCTTCATATAGAGAACATAATAAAACAATATTTTTAACAATCAGAAATGCACGTACATCGAAATCATCTGTGGCCAGTTTAACTAAGTTAAGTAAAACGAATAAAGATGAGTGCATTTAAATGAAAAATTTGAGGGACCATTAGACATGCGGATTACTCGTCGTTTTACAAAAGACAATCAATCTCCATATGAATCAATAGAATTTCGCAGTGCAACCAGTGAAATCCGCAACCCGGATGGCTCAACCGTATTTCAACTAAAAGATTTCAAAGTTCCAGCTCATTGGTCAGCTGTTGCCTGTGATATCATCGCCCAAAAATATTTCAGAAAAGCCGGCATCCCAGCCCATCTAAAACCAGTTGAAGAAAACACTGTCCCTTCATGGTTATGGCGCCAAATTCCAGATGAAGACGCCCTAAGCAAGCTCCCTGAAGAAGAACGCTTCAGCGGTGAAACCGATGCAACACAAGTTTTCAATCGCTTAGCCGGCACATGGACATATTGGGGCTGGAAAGGCGGCTACTTCACAACCGAACAAGACGCCCAAAACTTCTATGATGAAATGCGCTACATGCTCGCCATGCAAATGGCAGCACCAAACAGCCCGCAATGGTTTAACACCGGCCTTCACTGGGCTTATGGCATCGATGGTCCTGGACAAGGCCACTTCTATGTAGACTATAAAACTGGCAAATTAACCAGCTCTGCTTCAGCTTATGAGCACCCACAACCGCACGCTTGTTTCATCCAGTCTGTAAAAGATGACCTCGTAAATGAAAACGGCATCATGGATTTATGGACCCGTGAAGCCCGTCTCTTTAAATATGGCTCAGGAACAGGTTCAAATTTCTCAGACCTTCGCGGCGGTGACGAACCTCTCTCAGGCGGCGGCAAATCATCAGGCCTCATGAGCTTCTTGCGCATTGGTGACAGAGCAGCTGGCGCCATTAAATCTGGCGGTACAACAAGACGCGCAGCCAAAATGGTGGTAATTGATATTGATCACCCAGATATTGAAAAATTCATTAACTGGAAAGTAACTGAAGAACAAAAAGTTGCAGCTTTGGTGACCGGATCAAAAATTTGCAGCAAACATTTAAAAGCGATCTTTAAAGCCTGCGTAAATTGTTCATCAGATGATGATAGCTGTTTTGAGCCAAAGAAAAACCCAGCGCTAAAACGCGAAATTAAAGCCGCACGCCAATTGCAAGTGCCAGATAATTACATCCAGCGCGTCATTCAGTTCGCAAAACAAGGCTTTAAAGAGCTGGAGTTTGACACCTATGATACAGACTGGGATTCAGAGGCTTATTCAACAGTCTCTGGTCAAAACTCAAACAACTCAGTGCGTGTAACAGATAATTTCCTAAAAGCTGTTGAAGCAGATAGAGACTGGGATCTAAAAGCACGCACAACAGGTGAAACCGTTAAAACCTTAAATGCGGGTGAACTCTGGGATAAAGTTGGCTTTGCTGCATGGAGCTGTGCAGATCCAGGCATTCAGTTCCACACCACAATTAATGACTGGCACACATGCCCAAAATCAGGACCTATTCGCGCATCAAACCCATGTTCAGAATATATGTTCCTGGATGACACCGCCTGTAACCTGGCCTCACTAAACTTAATGCAATTCCTTACAGGTGAAGAAGGCAGCAAGAAGTTTGATATTGATGGCTTCGAGCATGCTGTTCGCCTCTGGACAATGGTTCTTGAAATTTCAGTGACTATGGCTCAGTTCCCGTCAAAAGAAATTGCAACATTGTCATATCGCTATAGAACACTAGGTCTTGGCTTTGCCAATATCGGTGGCCTGCTCATGGCCTCTGGTTTAGCATACGACTCAGAAGAAGGCCGTGCTTATTGCGGCGCAATCTCGGCTCTCATGACCGGCATGTCCTATGCAACGTCAGCTGAAATGGCCAAAGAACTTGGCGCTTTTGAAGGCTATGAAGATAATTCAAAAGACATGCTACGTGTAATGCGCAACCACAGAAGAGCCGCTTACGGTCATGCTGAAGGTTATAAAAACATCTCAGTCAACCCTGTGCCTCTCGATCATAAATCATGCCCGGATAATAAACTGGTTGATCATGCTTGTAGAGCCTGGGACAAAGCCCTTGAAGGCGGCCAGGAGCATGGATTTAGAAACGCCCAAGCAACCGTTGTAGCGCCGACAGGCACCATCGGGCTGGTGATGGATTGTGATACAACAGGCATCGAGCCAGATTTCGCTCTTGTGAAATTCAAAAAGCTAGCTGGTGGCGGCTATTTCAAAATCATCAACCGCACAGTTCCAAGCGCCCTAAAAGGACTTGGCTATACTGACGAACAGCTAGATGCCATCATTAACTATGCAGTTGGCTACGGCACATTGAAAGAAGCCCCTGGTGTTAATCATGAAAGCTTGAAAGAAAAAGGCTTCTCTGAAGACATCATCGAAACCATCGAAGCAAGCCTTGCGGCAACCTTTGATATTAAATTTGCATTTAACAAATGGTCATTGGGCGAAGAATTCTGCACCAAAACATTAAACATCCCTGCTGAAAAACTGGATGAGCCAGAATTTAACCTCCTCTCACATATCGGCTTTACTGCCAAGGAAATTGATGAGGCCAATGAATATTGCTGCGGTACAATGACACTTGAAGGTGCACCGCATCTAAAAGATGAGCACTTACCAATTTTCGATTGTGCAAACCCATGTGGTCGCAAGGGCAAGAGATTGCTCTCAGTTGAAAGTCACATCCGCATGATGGCAGCAAGTCAGCCCTTTATCTCTGGCGCGATTTCAAAAACCATCAACATGGCAAACACGGCAACTGTAGAAGATTGTAAAAAATCGTACATGCTATCATGGCGCCTGGCACTAAAAGCCAATGCTCTATACCGCGATGGCTCAAAACTATCTCAACCTCTGAATGCACAAGTCCTCGGCATCGATGATGACGAAGATGAGATGGATGCAGAAATGCTAACAACATTGCCGCAAGCAGAAAAAGCAGCTGTTGCAGCAGAGAGAATTATCGAGCGTGTTGTAGAAAAAGTAAGCGATCAAATCGATCGTGAAAAACTACCTCATCGCCGCAAAGGTTATACACAAAAAGCCGTGGTCGGTGGACACAAAGTATATCTAAGAACTGGCGAATATGAAGATGGTCGCTTAGGTGAAATTTTCATCGATATGCATAAAGAAGGTGCCGCCTTCCGCTCATTGATGAATAACTTCGCCATCGCTATCTCGTTAGGTCTTCAATATGGTGTGCCATTGGAAGAGTTTGTAGAAGCCTTTACATTCACGCGCTTTGAACCTGCCGGATTTGTACAAGGTAATGACTCAATTAAAAACGCAACGTCAATCCTTGACTACATCTTCCGCGAACTAGGTGTCTCTTATCTAGCTCGTCATGACTTAGCTCACGTTGACCCAAGTGAAATTGGCGCAGTCTCGACTGCAATGGGCCGCGGCGAAGATGAAGATGACAAAGACACCAGCGCCGAGCGCTTCCTCAGCCGTGGACTTTTAAGAGGAACATTCAACAAGGCAAAAGTCGTTGAAAAGAAAACAGTAGAAAAACAACAATCAGGGCTTCAATCCAACACAGTCGCTGAATTGCAGCAAGTCGTTAATTCAGGCTTAAGTGCTGGTGAAACAACTCTCGTTGCAAACGGAGATCCAGTTGCCTCCACGCAAACCCTTGGTAGCAAAGCTGAGTTGATGGCTGAAGCCAGAGTAAAAGGCTATGAAGGTGAAAACTGCGCAGAATGCGGTAACTTCACGCTCGTTCGCAACGGCACCTGCCTAAAATGCGACACCTGCGGCTCAACAAGCGGTTGTTCATAAAACCAACAGCTTATACTAAAAACGCTAATCGCCACCCAAAACAAAATTCTGTTTTGGGTGGCGTTAATCTTTTATGGACATCTCAAACTCAGATAAATAGCGTCTAGCGCACAAGATCAGCCTGAACAGAGCGCTGCGAGTACAAATCAGCTGACCACAAAAAAGTACCGCACCTACATGAGAAACACATACCTTCTAATACGAAGAAGGAGTGACGCCACTTCGGCGTCAAGACATGGCAGCTTGCTGCCCGGCGCAAGCGCCGACCCTCGGAGTGCCTGCCGCTTTTAGCGGCAGAACAGCGCGTGAGAGAGAAAAAACTGTGAATGCTTTTTCCATAGTTTCTCCACAGGCTTTTGATTCGCTCTAGAATCTGTGTAATATTCAGTAATACAAAGCGCGGCACCTTGTTAGCCCTTCAAAATTAAGCCCTCAAATGAGGCTTAGAATTGGGATATCTAATGATGAGCTTTAAAATTTGAGCTACTAAATCTTAGCTCCTAAATCAAAGGGCACAATAATGGCAATTGATGAACAATTGCAGTCACTTGTTTATTTCCTGACAGACCATCTTTTTGCAGCAATGGAAGCAGGCGAACGTATTCGCATGGCCACATT
>CAXIDO010000109.1:0-7105 GCA_964022745.1 uncultured Methyloligella sp.
TAGCATTGATAAGTCTCTACGATGTGAACGGGTGCCATTAAATATGTTGGTTCTTTTTCTGCATTTTTAATTCGATGTTCAACAGGTACAGTTGAAAAACCGATTTTATAAAGGTTTTCAACTTCTTGAATTTCGGGCTTGCTGCTTAAAGAGCGTAGCACGTATATGTAGCCTGTTTCTTCGTCCTCATCGGTAATATTGCTGAATCCATCTAATAAGTGGTCTTCATGCTCGGTTACGCGCCGTCCATCTTTATAAAGCTCCGCTGCCAGTGAACGTAAAAGCATATCTGACTCGGTGCCATTCTCGAAAACACACCGCAACCTAGCATTCTTTTTGCCATTATTCTTCTCAACTTCACCCACATCAGCCACATAGAGCAGTACACCTTTAAGAACAAAAAAATAACCCTTTTGAATTTGTGGCTCATTCTTAAATGGCCACAACTTTCTTTTACCAGTTGTTAGATCGGCTTGGCATTGAATAAATATTGCTTCAAACGTTTCAAAATTCTTGCATGGATTACGGCTGGCAACATAGTCAGGCATTGTCGTTTCTTTTGAAACGTGCTTCAGCGTAAATATGCTCTCTGCTTCATTACCTAAAATACCCAAATCATCATCATCAAAAATATCGTCAATAGAGCTGATTTCTTTGCGGTGGACATTTAGCAAACCATGCTCATCTAGATTTGCAAGAGCTTCCATCTTCTCAACATTTTCACGAATACCATTCAGGCGGGCATAAAGCTGGTGTTCTTGAATGCCTCTACCGCTTTCAGGTTCTCGGCCATTTTCGGAGAAAAATTTATTGATTTGAGTGAAGGATGAGATAAGGCGCTCATCTGCAGTGGCAGCAGCAGATTGCTTAGACTTAACATTTAAAAGCCCTAAATCATCATCTTCAATCAGCTTTAGCAAATCATCTTTATCCACGCCTATGCACCTTATAAATTCTGCTGTCTGCGCTGATTTTGAATATAGACTAAAGCTTCAGCTAGACGCTGCTCCAGCGGATCAACTGCGTTAATATTTGGTTGCTGTCCATTGTTGTTTTGTACAAAGCTTTTAATCTTTGGCCACAACAGCATAGCTTCTTCATCTGTCATTTGTATGCGGGTGGCTTCAATCGCTCCCTGAATGACACGGAACACCTGCGCTGTTACGGATTTGGATAGAATTTCAAAGGCCGCTTGAAATGGATTTACACTATCAATTAGATCGACGTGCAATTCATCAATATTCACAAACTTGCCAGCCATACGAATAAAACGCTTATCACCAGTTTCCTTGATTTCACCGTTTTTAATCACGGAATCAACCACGACATGCTGCCGCACTTCTTCTACTTCTTCATCTGATAATTCAGGATATTTAATTTTAATAATTTTGGGGATCATCACCTTGTTGATTACTTCAGGATCAACATTGCCAGGCAAAGCTTTGATTATTTTATCATCTTGCAAAATACTTGCCTTTAAATCATTAAGATCAGATTCAACAATTTCTTTTACGCGCTTGGATGTTGGCTCTTTAAATCCTCGGATTTTAATCTCTCCTGATTTGGCTTCCTCATCATCACCAGATACCTTTGCTCTAAACTTGAAGTTAGGCGCTAGAACCTGCTCCATTAACAAAGAGCACGTGATTGCTTTAAGCATATTATTTACCGATAGCGTAACAATATCATCTTTTGTGTCTGGTTGGGCAATCAGGTTTGTAAACTGAGCGTGTATTTTATTATCGCTATCACGCGTGCAACGCCCGATAATCTGAATAACTTCTGTTAAAGACCCTTTGTAACCCACTGTTAAAGCATGTTCGCAATATGGCCAGTCAAATCCTTCTTTTGCCATGCCAAGGGCAATGATTAAATCCATGTCATCCACAGATTCAATTTTGCGCAGATATTCTTGCACGCGGTCACGGCCGATTTCTTCCACAAGGTTTGCGATTTTCAAAACCTTTCCATCTGAGCGGCGCTTTAAGTAGATAATGCCAGTATCGGCATCCTGATAATCCACGTCACCAATAATATCCAATATGGTATCGACTTCTTGATATTTGTCTTTAGTGGATTCACCTGCATTTACATTTGGAATATGTAGAATTGTTTTCTTATCCGTATCCAGCACTTCATCAATCGCGCTAGTATATTTTCCCTGATAGAAATGATAACCAATGCCTAGAGATTTAAGATAATCATAGCCATTCAGTTGCTCGTAATAATTATAAGTAACCTTTGAGAATTTAGCTTCATCTTCAGGCATTAAAACAGGCACGCCATCACCACGAAAATAAGAACCTGTCATAGCAACCACATGAACGCTGGATTTCGTCATGATAGAATTCAGCAATCCACCCAAACGACTATTTTCTTTATCGGCAGATACATGATGAAATTCATCGATGGCAAGCAAGCAATTATCGAATTTACTTTCATCGATTTGTTCAAAAGCAAAGCGTAACGTCGCGTGCGTACAAATAAGAATTTGTTCATCACTCTCCATGAAACGCATAAAGGCTTCCGTTTTGCTTTTCTCGCCACCAGAGGTACAAAGATTATATATATCGTTAGGTTCCCAGTTAGCGAAAAATCCGTGTTCTTTAAGGTCAGTTTTACCAAATGACCCGCCGATGGACTTTTCAGGCACAGCCACAATGACTTTCTGCAAGCCTTGGTTAACCAGCTTATCCAAAGCAATAAACATCAAAGCACGGGATTTACCTGAAGCGGGTGGTGCTTTCAGTAGCAAGTATTGAGCATCACGCGCAGAGTAAGCACGTTCCTGCATCTCCCGCATACCCATAGAGTTAGTTTTTGTACTTTCCCCCGTTTGGGCATATGTGACGTCAACGATATTTGGCATTGGTGAGCTTTCCTATTTATTGGCTTTTAAAATATCAGTTATGCCTTTAACTATTGTTGTATAGGCGTTCTCATCCATAATTGGTGCTTCTTTTTCAGTTTTATTATGTTGTTGAGCAAATAAACGATCACTTAATTTATTTTTGAGAGCTTTTTGATCGTCTTCGGATAAAGAAGAAATAAATGGATCAATAGCTTTAACCTCTAACGCGAACCATCTCGCCTGCGTTTCACTTTGACGATGAGAGTTTGACTGTTTTGCTGAATAAGCAGCACCAAATAATAAAACCCCTGTAACAGAGAAAGCTTTTAGGATTTTACCCCATAATATCTCTCCACTAGCGCTAATGCCCGTGTCTGTAACGTAAGCATATGCTGTCCAACCAGCAGTCAGAAGAATAAATACAATTGCTGCCCAACGCCAAAAGTTTGCCTGCTTTTTATCACTTTGAGCACTTTGCAAATATCCTGATGCAACACTATCGCCTGCGACTAACTCATATAGTTCTAGTATTGCTTCATGTTTATTCTCTGCGTTTTTAATAAAAGAAGATATATTATTATCAAAATCTTTTTGTCCTGCAGCAAGTGTTTCGGCGCTATCATCTATTAACTCTTTGAGTTGCGTCTTTGCATCCTGTTCGATTTCTTCTTTCCATGATGAAAAAGCATCCGCTCTTACTTTTTGGTCTGCTGTAAAATCAGCATCTCTTTTGTTTTGGGCATTAGAATGCTGCTCTTGCCATGTAGCTAATAGCGTATCTGTTTCCTGTTTTTTTGTGATAATAGCTGTAGATAATTCTTCTAGTTGTTTATCCTGTTTGTTGATTAAATCGGATGCTTTATCAATATCATCTTCTAATTTTTCTTTTTTTGAGGAAATAGCATTTGCAAATTCATCAATCGATTTTTCTAGACCTTTTAGTGGAGTCGTAACTTCTGACCTTTTAGCTATTGCTAATAACTGAGAAAATTGTATGAGCACATTATTTAAATGCTCATTTGCATTCTTTAAATGCTGACTATTTCCATTTGAATTATATGCTGTGAATTGGTTCCATACATTTTGATGGCGAATTCCATTATTTATTTGATCTAAAAGATTAAATGGAATTAGTTCTGCATCAAGACCTTTTATAGTTTCTTCAAAAAGGTTTACCAATTTTAGCAAACGTCTTTTTTCGGACTGTTCATCACTATCAGTATCATTAAACTCAATATTAATAAGTTCATAAGCTTCTTTTATGGTCGCATGTATCGGATGTGATTGAAATTGTTCGCCCCATCTACTCATATTAATTACCCCGCACTTTCTTTATTCGTCATGCTCTCATAGAGCTTAAAAAGATATTCAAGACGTTCTTCATCGCTGGTGAAAGGTTTTGAGCGGTAACAACGCTCAACCGCAAGGTCGAGGTGGTGATGCGCTTCTCTTAATCCATCCGGCATTTTGTCAGGATCATAAAGCTCCGCCATTGTTTTTTCTGAATGCTTTTCACGCTCTTCCAGCACATTGTAAACATGTGTGGTGATCGTTTCTTTTTGCTTTTCTGTGAGATCTGGAATTGGGAAGTTGTTATAACAAATAGCTGAGGAATAACGATAATCCGTTTTTAAACGTCCAGCCGTAACTTTCACCCAAAGCATGTGCATTTTAGAAGTTATAACCCCCAGAATAAAAGGCTCTGCATCATATATGGCCTGTGCAGAATCTAAGATTACGGTGTCTTCATCTAAAAAACCAAATGGAATATATTTACGCCTTTCAGATGAGACTCTAGGGACCACAATTTTAACAGTAGGTTGATGTGTAATTTGTTTAAATTTATGAGGGTATTGAGCAAACTTAACAGTACATGAGGCTTTACTAGATCCTCTATATTTTGTAACGAGCTCTAATCTTTGCTTTATATCTGGAATAGCGCTCGCCTCATGGAAATCTTCGTCTTCAATCCATAGACACCATCGATCAACTCCACGAATAAACTCGCTAGAACCAACAAGTTTTTTTATAAATTTCTTTGCGGTTGGGTAAGAAGTCTCTATAGATTCTTTTTCTGTTTTCGTTAGAAATAAATGACCATTCTCTGTTGATTTATTCCCATATACCATTTTAGGGATATTGCTAATAGGACTTGATCTTCTTGGTAAAGCAATGTTGCTCCCTACCGCAAGATAAGGGTTTATATTACTTGCCAGCTGCCTGGCATCGTCAGCAAACAAATATTTAGGATTAGCTGAAACATTTCTTACCCCTGCAATACAACAAATAACGGCTGCCTTACTTTTTGCGTTATTGGTCCATTTGAAAGATTTGTGTGCAAAGAATATTTCTAATTTTAAATCAAATATATGTGGCCATAATAAAGCTACTTGTTCTCCTTGGAATATCGAGTTAGTCGAAACAAAAGAAAATGCAGCATTAAAATTGCTGATGTAATTGGCACCTTTAACAAACCAACATGCTATATAATCTAAATTTTTATAATTTGGAAATTTGTTGCAAATATAAGCCAAATCTTGCTTTTGATCTTTATCTTGCATGCTTGATCCAAGATACGGTGGATTCCCCAAAAGATAAATTTCAGCACTTTCGTCTTTCGGGCATACGTCTTCCCATGGGATACGGGTGGCGTTGTCGCATACGATATTTCCGCCTTCTTTCAGTGGTAGGGTCGGGTTTGTTTGACCAAATATTTCTTCAAATTTCACATTCATTTGGTGTTCGGTTAGCCACAAAGAAAGAATGGCAACCTCATGTGCGAAATCATCCAGTTCAATCCCATAGAATTGTGAGAGCTGAATGCGCGAGAATGGCAGCGATGGGTTGGTGGTGATTTCCTGAATGCGCTGGAATATCTCCATTTCCAGCTCACGAATTTCTTTATACGCAATAATCAGGAAGTTCCCTGAACCACAGGCCGGATCAAAAATACGCAGCTTATCAAGGCGCGCCAAAAGCTGATCCAACTTTTTTGTATTATCATAGTGCTTTTCAAATTCTTCACGCAGTTCGTTTAAGAACAGTGGCTCAATTACTTTCATGATATTCGGCACTGAGGTGTAATGCTGCCCCATGCTGCTGCGTTGGTCTTTATGAACCACGGCTTGGAACATTGATCCGAAAATATCGGGGTTGATGGTTGCCCAATCCAGCTCGCCACATTCAATAATCATGCGGCGTGCTTTGCGTGAGAATTTTGGTGCGAAATATCGATCACCAAATAAGCCACCGTTCACATACGGGAATTTTGCTAGGTAGTCAGGGTAATCAGAGTGATCGGCAGTATTCAGCACTTCAAACAGTTTGTTCAGGTGATCATCAAGGTCACTGCCATCGTCTTGAGATGTGCTAACAAAATTCGTGAAGCTATTTTCGCCATCAAAAATACCGGTATCTTCAGCAAAGAAGCAAAACAGCAAGCGTGAGAGGAAGATATTAAGGCCGTGCAGATCTTCTTTTATTTCGAACTCGTTGTCTTTTAAAATCTCGTCATAGATCTTCGCCATTTTTTCGGCGGCTTTGACGTCGGCTTCTTGCTCGTTGTAATGGGTGTTTTTCTCAATTTTTGCCCATGGCCCGAAAAAGAACGGATGCTTATTGATCTCGTTAATTCTGATATCAAGCGTATCATCTGTTTTGGTATCAACAGAGAGCAGGGTTTTATGGTCTGTAACAACGATAAAGCGCGGATTATGGCGGTGCGTAGTCTCATCACGCTTGAGTGAATCAATTAAGCCGTGCAGGTCTTGGTTCTGCGCTTCTTGAAAGAATAGTTTACGTTTGAGGATGATTTGTCCGTCTTTTTTAGACAGGTTGCGGTTACCTTTTTTCAGAAGCGTAACTGTTGTTTTGGGTGTACCGTAAGCCAGCAAGAGATCGTAAATAAAGCTATCGGGAGATATATCCTCAATAAGCCTTGTAAGATTTTTTTCGACCTGAGCTATATGCATTATTATATTTATCCTACTGTTCTTGTCTCGTATTGCTGTCTGACTGGCGTTTTATCCAAGCGTCAATTTCTTCTTTTTTAAAGCGCCAAGCACTGCCAACCTTAAAGCCTGGTATTTTACCCTCTGAGGCAAACCTATACGCGGTCTTCTCTGTAATTTTGAAATATTCCGCAATGTCTTTAATCGTCATTGGGCATATCAAAATGCCATTCAATGTTATGATGATTGAATGTTGAGAGAAATACAAGATAAACAAAGTAAAAGCATAACCAAAGAAATATTA
>CAXIDO010000110.1:0-7082 GCA_964022745.1 uncultured Methyloligella sp.
CAAGGCAGAATTTCTATTAACCCTAGTTGTGCACACACCGACCTATGGTCAAGAATTGGAAAAGTCAACCAATGCGGACAATTCCAGATAGTAAAAGAATCTAAGGAAATAGTTCAAGCCGATCCCTTTTTTATTGGTAATTATGAAACGGCAATCTTGTAGGAGCATACCCTATGTCTTTTAAGAAAAAACCTAACCGATCAGCAAACCAATTTATATCAAACATAAAAGGATTGCGAGTGAGTGTCTGCTGCCAACCTGATAGCTATCATAATTCTTGGATAAGAGAATTACAAAGAGAACGATTAGAAATCACTCAGATATGGCCCATACCGGCTGACCGTTTTGATCTAGGAATGGATATTCTTATATGTGATTATTTCCCTCAAATGGGAAACTTTATCCCCTGGGTACCCGGTGATTCAAAAGCTGCTTTAGTGGTCGTTTTACCCCAAAATGGACAGTATGATGAGGGGGTACTTCTTTCTACAGCTCCGCAATGCGTCATTCAACGACCTATCTCGAATTCACACCTCAGCACAACCTTAAAAGTTGCTTGGAGCCAATATAAATATGAACGTCGTCTGGTCGATCGTATCTCTAAACTAGATGAAAATGTTAGATCCGCTAGAAATATAGAACGTGCTAAAATGCTCATAATGAATAAACAAAAAATTGGTGAAGAAGCTGCCTACAGCTACATACGAAACTTAGCAATGAAACGCCAACTGAGTGTTTCTCACTTAGCTTCGGAAATATTAAACAACCCTCACCAAGTTTTGTAAGTCACTGTTTTTATTGTTATATTTTTCTTTTTACCTTGCTGTTTTATGTAGCTTTTTGATCTCAAAAAAAATCATTTTTTTTTACCTTGACAGTGGTTGATCACTAAAGTTACGTTAAAACCATCTGATATATTCAGTGGCAGCACAATAGCTGCAAAAATTGGAATCGGCAAAAAAGCCTCCGTATTGGACCATTAGGTCCAAATGCGGGGGCTTTTTTTTTGTTTTAACTGGGAGGAATAAACAAATGACGATTAAACGTCGCGACTTTCTAAAAAGTACCGCTGCCCTTGGTGCAGCATCCGTTGTTGGCATGCCTCATATTTGGTCAAAAAATTCATCTTTGGCTATGGCCGCAAATGGTGAAATCGAAGTGGGCGTATTATTTTCACTTACCGGTACTACAGGTATTATTGAAGAGTCTTTAAACAAAGCTACATTACTGGCCATCGAAGAAATTAATGCTTCTGGCGGCATTAATGGAATGAAGATTAAACCGATTGTAGAAGATCCGGCATCAGACCCAGCTACCTTTGCAGCAAAAGCTCGTAAACTAGTCGTAGGGGACAAATGTGTTTCTGTTTTTGGTTCTTACACCTCAGCTAGTAGAAAAGCTGTTTTACCTGTTTTTGAAAAAAGAGATAATCTTTATTGGTACCCTACTCTGTACGAAGGACGTGAGTGTTCGAAGAATGTTATTTACACAGGAGCCGTTCCAAACCAACAACAAGATGAATTCATTCCTTGGTTAGTTGAGAAATTTGGTAAGAAATTTTACCTCATTGGATCAAACTATATCTACCCTAAAGAAGAGAACAATTATTGTAAGAAACTACTTGCGAAGCTTGGGGCGGAAGTCGTTAACGAAGAATATGTACCACTTGGTCATTCTGAATTTAGCTCAGTCATTAATAAAATTAAAAGCACCAAACCAGATGTTATTTTTTCAACTGTGGTCGGTTACTCAGTCGTTGCCTTACACAGGCAGTACAGAGCTGCAGGACTAGATCCTGAAAAAATGCCAATGGCAAGTCTGACTACATCTGAAAATGAAGTAGCTGCTATGGGCGGTGAAGCTGCTGCAGGTCACTTTACATCAGCTCCTTATTTTATGGTTCACGATTCACCTGAAAATCATAAATTTGTTGATGCATATCGTTCACGCTGGGGGAAAGATAAAGTGACACACTTTGTATCAGAGCCAGCATATTTCCAAGTCTATCTATTCAAGAAAGCTCTTGAGAAACTAGCAGGAAGTGACATCAGTCCTCAAACCATCCGTGAAGCTGTCAAGGGTGTGGAAATGACTGCACCACAAGGGCAAGTGAAACTTGAGAAAGAAAACCTTCACACCTGGCTATGGCCCAAGATTGCTGTGGCTAAATCTTCAGGTCAATTTGAAGTTCTTCATTCATCAAAGAAATGGCTCTCACCAGTTCCTTATGCTGCTTATCCAAAGCAAACTTGTGCTGAAGCCGGCTTGAAAAAAGGCTGATTTCTTAATTGGGCGAGACAAAATTTATACTGTTTTGTCTCGCTTACTTTTTTAATTCTTACATGTGGTAAATCATGGAATTTGCAATACAAAATATAATAACTGGTTTAAGTATTGGGTCGATTTTATTATTGTTGGCACTTGGTCTCGCAATCATCTATGGCTCGATGGGCGTCATTAATATGGCTCATGGCGAGTTTGCTATGCTTGGTGCATACGGAGCTTGGGCCCTTAATCACTTCTTCGGAATTGGAACATTATTTAGCCTTGTATTTGTCTTTTTAGGCGTTGGATTACTTGGGCTCATTCTTGAACGCGGAATTATTCGTTTTCTCTACCACCGTCCATTGGACACCATCTTAGCAACATGGGGTATAGGCATAATGCTCCAGCAAATTATTAGAATTTTTGTTGGCGGTGAGTTGCGGTATGTCGAAATGCCAAATGTGTTGGTTGGTACGGTGGATATATTTGGTGTTTCAGTTTCCAGCTACAGGCTCTTCATTTTATTTTTTGTCACCGTTCTTTTTTCAATAACCTGGCTCTTAATGTACAAAACTGATTTTGGAACAAAATTGAGAGCCTGCGTTCAAGATCGCAATATTGCTATGTGTTTCGGCATAAATTCCGACAAGGTTTACGGATTAACATTCGCCTATGGTGCCGGGTTAGCCGGGCTTGCTGGTGCCCTCATTGCTCCGTTGAAAAGCGTATCTCCAGAGATGGGTACTCCATTTGTTATCGATTCATTCTTCGTCGTTGTTCTCGGTGGTGTTCAAAGCCTTCTGGGTACTGTTGCCAGTGCATTCTTGTTAGGTGAGGTTACCGGATCTCTAGCTTTTATCTGGAACGACACAATTGCTAAGGCATTGGTATTATTTGCCATTATCGTTTTAATTCGGTTTCGCCCACAAGGGTTGTTTACCTACAAAGTTCGTAGTTAAGGAAAGTTTATGCATTACGCAAACCCATTAAATTATTCTACTGGTACTAAAATCCAGTTATTCGTTTATGCATGTGTATGTGCTGCAATTTTTGCTTTACCCATGCTCGTAGAAAATGACTTTCTACTTAATCGCTATTCGAGATACTTAGTACTAGGTATGGTAGCAATGGCCCTTAGTCTTTCGTGGGGATACGCTGGAATTCTCAATTTAGGTCAAGCTCTGAGTTTCGGCTTAGGATCTTATTGTATGGCTATGGCGTTGAAATTAAGAACTGTGCCAGTCCATACAGGTTCAGAGGGTTTACCCGACTTTATGGTTTGGAATAATGTTGAGCAGTTACCTTTGTTCTGGCAGCCCTTTCATTCTTTAACTTTTGCTTTGTTTGCTGGCGTTCTTATTCCTGTCATCTTAGCAGCTTTTGTTGGCTGGTTTATATTCAGGGGTAGAGTCACTGGTGTTTTTGTTGCGATCATTACTCTTGCGACACTTGTTGTAGTTAACTTACTGATAATCGATCAACAGCGATTTACAGGTGGCTTTAACGGCATCACGGACTTGGCTAGACTTAGTTTATTTGGAGTTGAATTTGATGCCTATTCCAAGAGCACTTACTATCTCGTAGCAACTTGTCTAACCTTTTGTTTGTTCAGTTGCCTTGCATTAACAAAAAGCAAGGCAGGCCTAATACTGCAAGCAATTAGAGACCAAGAGGATCGGGTGCGCTTCTTTGGGTATGATGTCGCATCATATAAAACTTTAGCATATTGCGTTTCAGCAGCGGTCGCTGGTTTGGCAGGCATGCTTTACACCATAGTCATGGAGTTTGCTTCTCCAACATTCCTAGATGTTTCATTAAGTTTATCAATTGTCATTTGGTGCGCTGTAGGTGGTCGACAGAGTCTTCTTGGAGCTACCATTGGAGCTATTCTTGTTTTAGCAACCCAGGGTTCACTTTCTGAATCTGAGACATTCCTTGATACATGGACCTTAATTATGGGGGCGATTTTTGTCCTTGTTGTTCTTTTCCTACCCAATGGTCTTGCTGGTTTAGTTCAAATTATACAGAACGCATTTTCAAAAAAAATAAAAGCTAATGCGAATAAACCACGGACAGTGAATTTGGATGAGATAGTAACTATAGAGGAAAGAAAACGCACATGAGTACTCATCTAGTAATTGATAAATTATCAGTTGATTTCAATGGTTTTAAGGCAATCACAGACCTTACTCTTAATATAAATAAGGGTGAATTACGATGCCTGATCGGCCCTAACGGAGCTGGCAAAACGACTGCGATGGATTTGATCTGCGGAAAAACAAAACCTACTAGTGGATCAATTTTATATGATGGAATTGAACTTGCCCATATGGAGGAATATCAAATTGCTCGCTTAGGAGTTGGGCGTAAATTTCAAGTTCCTAGTGTTTTTAAGCAACTTACAGTTCGAGAAAATCTGGAAGTGGCTAGATGCAAATATGTTGGCGTATTCACAAATGTTGTTAGATCTGGTCACTCCATTATGACTGACAAAATTGATAACCTGGTAGAATTTGTAGGGTTACAAAATGAATTAGAAAAACCCGCAGCCTTTCTTTCTCATGGTCAAACCCAATGGCTAGAAATTGCACTACTCCTTGCTCAAGACAGTGAGTTAATCCTGTTAGATGAACCAACTGCAGGTATGACCAATCAAGAAACATTTAAGACCGCCGAAATATGTAACCGCCTAAAGGGTGATCATACGTTAATTGTTGTTGAACACGACATGGGATTTGTTCGTGAAATTGGTGATGTTATTTCCGTCATGCATCAAGGGTCATTATTAGCTGAAGGTTCTGCAATAGAAGTGAGCAACAACGAAAAAGTAAAAGAAGTCTACTTAGGCTCGATTGGAATTGACTATGCTTGATATAAAAAAACTCAATGGATATTACGGTAATTCACGGGCGCTTAAGGATATTAATCTGAGTGTTAGCCGACAAGAGTTTATGGCAGTCTTAGGCCGGAATGGTGTTGGCAAAACTACTTTAATGCGGGCCCTATTTGGTCTTCTTGATCGTACCGAGGGGGAGATCCTTTTCAATGGTAAAGATCTGAACAACATTCCTACAAATGAACGCGCTCGATTAGGCTTTGGCTATGTTCCTCAAGGTCGAGGCATTCTACCTCAATTCACCGTATTAGAAAATTTGAAAATGGGGGGCTTTGCTCGAACTAGTTTGAGAGGAGAAGAATTAGAAACAATTGTCTTTGAAATGTTTCCTATCCTCAAAGAATTCATTCACCGTTTAGGAGGAAACCTTTCCGGTGGGCAACAGCAACAATTAGCTATTGCTCGGGCTCTACTAACTGACCCCAAAATAATTATTTTGGATGAGCCTACAGAAGGAATTCAGCCAAATGTCGTGGAGTTAATTGAAGATGCGATTATTTCTCTCAATAGAGACCATCACATCACAATTATTCTAGTTGAACAAGACATTAAGTTTGCACGGCGGGCAAGCCGGACATATGCGATTCTAGAAAAAGGTAGCATTGTTTCAGCTGGCCCAATTGGTGGCCTTACAGATGATCTTGTTCACAAGCACATGTCGGTTTGAGTCAACTATTACACCTACAAATTTAAACTAAAAATAACTGTAACAGGAGGAAATTATGCAACACGGTGATATTTCAAGTAGTAATGATAGTGTCGGCGTTGCCGTCGTGAATTACAAAATGCCCCGGCTACATACTAAAGCAGAAGTGCTCGATAATGCACGACAAATTGCTTCTATGGTAGAGGGCATGAAAATTGGTTTGCCAGGAATGGATTTAGTTATCTTTCCAGAATATTCAACCCATGGGATCATGTATGATCCTAAGGAGATGTACGACACGGCCTCAATAATTCCTGGTGAAGAGACTGAAATTTTTGCACAAGCTTGTCGAAATGCAAATGTCTGGGGTGTCTTTTCACTAACAGGTGAACGTCATGAAGAACATCCGAACAAGGCTCCCTATAACACCCTCATATTGATGAACAATAAGGGTGAGATTGTTCAAAAATACCGTAAGATTATGCCTTGGGTTCCAATTGAAGGCTGGTATCCTGGAGACTGCACATATGTTTCTGAAGGACCGAAAGGTCTCAAAATCAGCCTTATCATTTGCGATGATGGTAATTACCCTGAGATTTGGCGTGATTGTGCCATGAAAGGTGCGGAACTTATTATTCGGTGCCAAGGCTACATGTATCCTGCCAAAGATCAGCAGGTCATTATGTCTAAAGCAATGGCCTGGGCTAACAATTGCTATGTGGCTGTTGCAAATGCTTCTGGTTTTGATGGTGTTTATTCTTATTTTGGTCATTCAGCCATCATTGGCTTTGATGGTCGGACACTTGGTGAGTGCGGCGAAGAAGACATGGGTATCCAATATGCTCAGTTATCAACATCACTTATTCGCGATGCCCGCAAAAACGGCCAATCACAAAATCATCTCTATAAGTTAGTTCACCGAGGTTACACAGGTATGATTAAGTCGGGTGAGAATGCGAATGGCATTGCGGCTTGTCCGTATGAATTCTATCAAAAATGGGCAAATGACCCTGAAGGTACACGAGAAATGGTTGAAGCCATGACCCGCTCATCTCCAGGAACCGATGAATGTCCAATAGATGGTATTCCCAGTGCTAAAGAAACCGAACATCGTTAGGCGATACGAAACTTAATCAGAGACTCAATTGGTGAATTTGAATCTCTGAGATATTTTAGTCGAGTGGTTTCAATTTCATTTGAAACCACTCCCCAATCGAATTGGCTTAAAATGGACTTAGAAAACTATAAAATCAAAAACGAGCCTTTTTATTATCC
>CAXIDO010000111.1:0-7015 GCA_964022745.1 uncultured Methyloligella sp.
TTTATCTTGTCGATGACATGGCTTCAGCTAAGCGCCGTTTTAGCGCAATGGGCTTTGAGCTAACCACACTGCAACCAACCGTTCAAAATTCTGAGTTTGGTGATGTGCTTAATGATGGCTGTGTTGGCATGAGCGCTGGGCAAACGCAGATCATTCTGGTTGAAGAAACTCACGCGAAACGAACAATGCCGCCTGAAGTTCTCCCGTCTTTCAAACACGGGCCTGCGCTTTATGTTTGGGTGGATTCAGTGGATGAAACACGCTCAAAAATCGCCGACCCGGTTATTGCCGAAATGGTGACCGGTTATGGCACCTGGGAGCTGTTTGTTGAAAGCCGCATTGGCTTGATTATTTTTGCTGAGAAGCTGAGCCAGGAAATGAAGATGGCTAGTTAATTTCTCTCACGGCTATTTCAAGCGCTGATCGCGCTTGAGCCTACGAGGGTGCGGCGCAACGCGCCGGGCTACGCTGTCGCTCCGCCATGTCCTTCAAGCCCGAAGAGGGCTGAACTCCTTCGTATGGATAGAGCCTTGAATTTTGTCTCACGTGCTATGGTGATGCGAAGCATCACCGCACTCCGACGGGCGCGCAATTTTTTCGCTTAAGTTTCTCTGGTCTTCAGATACCCACCAGCATCCGTATGGGCTTGCAACTGCTCGGGTTATTTAGATTTAGTTTGGTACTATTTAATTCGAATAATATCTCTAATAGATATTCTTTCTTCAGGAGACAAATTCATAACATAACGTTTGGTGCTGGGTTTTAGTTTGCCATTAATTTTTTTCAACCAATTTATGTGTTTTTCTAAATTTCCTTTTGTTATTGGGTCAAAAGTAATTTCTAAGGTGATTTTTTTTATTTCTATATTTGGATCAATAACAGTTCGAATGTTTTTACTTGGTCTGATTTTTACTACAGAAGTTGGATCTTCAATATTCTTAAATGAGATCATTGGAGGATAGTTTTTAGTTTGCAGAGTGATTGGTGATATGGCTCTGCTAGCTAAGACTGATATGAATTCTTTCTTGCTATGGTAAATTTTAGTTGTTTTTAATATCGCTCGTGTGGCTATATTTGCTGCGTAATTGCTATGACCTTTTGCTGGGTAGTTAAGTAATGCTAAAAGATATTTATTGTCAGGTAGTTTAACAATTGTGGACTCTCCAATAACAGTTGAATGCCAGGCTGGTCCCATACCTAACATAGAATGCATTATATTTTTGTTCCAAAAAACGTATACCACACTTGAACCGGAAAAAATTTGACCATTTTTTTCAATTTCTATGGTCAATCTCTGGTGCCAACTATAATGCGGCCATAGGAATATCCAATATAGTAGAGGTATAGTTATTATTAGAAAGATTGCTTTCCAGAGTCTCATTAATTTCTCTCTAAAAGTATAATCGGTTGGTAAGGGTAACCTAAGTATTATTTTTTAAAAATTCATTATTATTTGTTGAAATTTACCGTTTCGCAGTATTCACTGAAAAAGCATCATTCCCAAGTTCTATTAGGAGGGCTTTTAGGAGTGGGGTGGCGAGTTGGGAGGAGTGGAGTTTGGTGACCCAGGCTCTGTTTCTGTTGCCTGTCCCTACCGTGATTATTGTCTTAAGAGTAAATGGTTTTGAGATTTGGTGGGTTTTTTAGTTGTGCTTTGGGGATGCGAAGATTTTTCTGTTGTTTATTTAAAATGATTGTTTTTATATTGATTATCTCAGAAATGTTTTAATTTTTAAAAGTATTCCCCTATGTAAGGAACGTTGCATTATGAAGTATTACCTAACCATTTTTTTATCTTTTATCTTTCTGAATGGTTGTGCTGGTTCTGGGGAGTACACTGCTCCGCTTCAAACAGATTCAAATCTTAATGCTTCTCTTAAAGGAACTGTAAATAGGCAAAGTCTCCTTCATTACGATTTTTTTTCTATAGAAGCTGTTGATGATAAGGCTGTTTCTCACCTTATTGAAGGCGCCGAAAAACAAGTTCAAATAGCACCAGGAAAACATACTATTGTAACTCATGCGGTTTTTAATCGTACATTTGGTGGAAGCTGTCCGTGTGAAGCTTATTTGGCCTTACAAGCAGAATTTGAGCCGCAAAAAGAATATAAATTAAATGGTAAAGTTGAAGGGATAACTATTTCAGCTTGGATTGAAGAAAAGGGCACCTCAAAAAGGGTATCTGATATTGCTTCTCAACCATATAGAAGAGCTCGTAAAGATACATATGTTTATGTACCTGTAAATTAGTATATTTCTTATTTAATTTGCCCGACTTGTTTTTACAGTGCGTTTACTAAACGCATCATTCCTTAGCTCTTTCAGAAGAGTTTTCAACAAAGGGGTGGAGAGTTGGGAGGAGTGGAGTTTGGTGGCCCAAGCTCTGTTTCTGTTGCCTGTCCCCACCGTAATCACATATGAATATGCTTTTCCGTTAGAGAACTGAATGCCGCCGGAGACCCAGACGTCTACGGTTTGGTCGGCGTCCACTGTCACTTGCGTGCCGGTTTTGGCAAAATGCAATCTCACATCTTTATTTCTCGCCGCGCACCAGTTTGAAACTTGCTTCAATGTTCCGTGGCGTTTGTTGCCGCTGGTGTAGCACAGCGGGGCGCTTAAGAATTGCTTCAAGCGCGGGCGAGCGGAGGCTCTGATGACCCGGTTTGGGATGATGTCTGTGTTGCTTTGGAATGAACTTGTTGCTGTGTTTTTCTCATATGGGTTTTGCAGGCCGGTTCTTTGAAAGTTTCTCACCATAAAGGGCAGAGGAATTGAGTTATTTCCTTTGCCTGTCAGGCTTGCCAAAATCACAGTCGACATTTGATGCACTTTTCGGGGCGACGCGGTGACGAGCCCGCGGACCATTGCTGTTGACGCTGGCGTCCTTGATTGGGCATCGGGTGCGTAAGGCATGGTGAAGCCGAATTTGTCGATGATGGTTTGTGAGCCTTTCTGGCCGTACTTTGCCATGCGCCATTCTAGGGGACGGTTTAGCGAACATGCGAAGGCAACTTCGGCTCGGCGTGGTTTGGAGAGTGTGCCATTACGACGGCAGGTGTTGAGCCCAGTCTTATGGGCTTGGTTGTCGATATATTGACTTTCGAGTGTATCTTTGCCCTGGTTAGCAAGGCCAATGGCGGCCATCATTTTGCCAACTGAGGCGATGGCTCTGATCTCTCGCTCAGATTCATATCTACCATTTTCATTCGAGCGGGCATAAGGGGAGCCATAGTAGGCTGCGATGTCATTCGATTCAAAATAACGGACGATTTCACCCTTGGTGTTGGCGGCGGCGATGATGACATCAGGCATTATTTTGTCAGCGGCTTCCGGGTCTTTGAAGGTTTTTAAGTCCAGCGTGTAATCGGTGTTGATTTGCTTTTCGTATTTCTTTTGAAGTTTCTCTAAAGCTTCCCAGACCTTTGTGCGGAAGGGTTGGTTTTTAGTGACGTCTAGCGTGAGGTCAACGCCGCGCACATATTGGCGCCAATTGAAGCCGTATGCGTTTTTCATCTCTTCTCTCGCGGCATAGCGGGCGGCGGGGATAAGAAGGTTGGCGCGCATGATTGGGTTTGCTCTAGCGACTTTTTCAAGATGCGGAAATTGCTTCTTTATAGTTGTTTGAAGCTTGGGTTGGATCTGCGCCTCTGGTGGCCCATTGGCGAGCAATGTGAGATCAAACAAGACGGATTTTTTTTGCTCATCAGTTGCCAGCAAGTTTGTGGCACAAGCTTTTGCGCGCACTTCAGCTACATAGCGCCAGCGATCGAGGCGGACTTGATTGAGTTTGTCTGAGCCTTTGAGCAGGATGATCGGTTTGTTCACTGATGACGCCAGCAGATATTGCTCAGCAGTTGTGAGCTCTGTTGCTGGTTTGCCGAAGATGATGCGGGAGGTAATCTCGATGCCCTGTAGGTCTTGCCCGCCAGTTCTGTGCGCCAGCCACAGGTGATTGGCTGACCATTGTTTCAAGAGCTCCATATTGCCGCCTCTGGTGAGTTCCCAGAAGAAAACGGGGGCGTTCCACCATTCGAGCATTTTGCGGCGGAGTTTATCAAAACTGTTTTCGCCCCTGCTTGGAGGGGCGGCGTGATAAACTCGTACCAATTGCATAGGCAGGGTGGAGCCGCCAACACCGAAGGCGAGTTTCTTGGCTTTGTAGGAGCGGATCGCGGTTGTGTATGGAATTTTGAGGACGCCAATGATGTCTATGCCGAACGGGTTAAACAGGCCGCTCAAATGACGATCTTCATGGTAAGTAAGGCAGCTCCAGAAATGATCGGGGACGGTATGAACCGGAATGGATTTATGATCTGGATTGGCGGTATAATTTAACTCATCAAAAATGATGGGTTTGCCGCTTGTGTTGAGGTCGCGCTTTGAATCCATATTCGGATCAAAGGTACCGATGAAGTGGCCGTCTTTTTCATAGATGGCCGTGCCGAGCCAGCGCTCTGAGGCGTAATGAATTTGGGGCCCGAGCCAGATAGAGCCAGCCCAGCCTCGTATGGGGGCGAAAATATAGACAAGAAAAACTGCAAAAATACAATAAAAGAAAAGGGTGCCTGTGATGTATCGCAGGGGGCCTAAATTGGGGTTAAACACAATGACGCTGATGATCAGCCGAATGGTGCCCTGAACAAGACTTGCCAGCCAATGCAGAAATGAAATTATGCCATGAAAAAAACTTAACACTTGAAGGACCTATGCCTTAAAAACTATTGGTTTTTCTTTATTCGTTTTTGTGTGGCTTATTTTTGCGTTTATTTTATGGCTTTCTTAGTGGCGCTTCAGGTTGCCCACTTGCAACCGCGCTTTTTTTCTCTCACGGCTATTCCAAGCGCTAAAGGCACTTGGGCCTCCGAGGGGCGGCGCTCACGCCGGGCTTCACTGGCGTTTCGCCATGTCCTGACGCCGAAGTGGCGTCACTCCTTCTTCGTATAGCGAATTTATTATTTATTTAGGTATTCTTATATTGCGTTTTGAGTGAAGGGGATGAAGGTTACTAGGTCGCCTTTGTTGATGCTTGTGGTGGCTTCGTCAATTTCGATGAGGCCGTCGGCTGTTGTGAGGGAGCGGATGATGCCGGAACCATCCTGGTTGAATTTATCAACAGAGGTTATGTCGTTTTCTGTTCTTAAGGTTCCGCGTAAAAACTCGCGGCGGTCAGGCTTTTTGTTTAAGATTTCAAAATTGGCAAGAACTTGAAACTTGTGCGGGCTTTGCCATTCTTGTCCTGAAAGTCGATTTATAATCGGGATGCCATAAAGAAAAAAGCAGATAAAAGCGGCGACCGGATTGCCAGGCAGGCCTATGAACAGGGTGTCACCAATTTGACCAAAGCTCATGGGACGGCCTGGTTTGATGGCGAGTTGCCACATATGTTGTTTGCCTAACTTTTGTAGGCTTGTGATGATGTGATCTTCTTCGCCTTTACTGGCGCTGCCTGATGTGATGATGACATCATGGTTTTTGGCAGCCTCCATGAGTGCATTTTGAATGTCGCCCGGGTTATCTTTGATGATGCCGAGGTCTGTTAAGTCTGCTTGCTGGGATTTGATGAGTGACTTTAGCATGGGTCGGTTTGAATCATAGACTTTGCCTAAGTGAAATTCGTCGCCTGGTGATAAAATTTCATTGCCAGTTGAGAGAATGGCGACTTTGGGTTTTTGGTGCACTAAGAGTTCATCTATGCCAGCTGAAGCTATTGCGGCGATATGACGGCTGGTTAATTTTGTTTGTTTCTCTACGATGATGCTATTTTCAGCAGTGTCTTCTCCGGCCTGGCGGCAATTGGCGCCTTGTTTTAGGCCTGGTGGGATCGTAACTGCTGTTTGCCCATCTGGTGTTTCCTTTAATGTCACATCTTCCTGCATGACCACTGTATCAAGATCTGATGGCATGACGGCCCCTGTGAAGATACGTGTTGCTGAGTTTTCTTGTGTTGTTTCAATTAAGGGTGCACCGGCGATCACTTTTTCACTTACAGGGAAGGTTGTGCCTTGATCTTTTGAGTATTCGTCATAGGCGAAGGCATAGCCATCGACTGCTGCGTTTCTGTGAGCTGGGATTGGGCGCGGGGCTTTAATATCTTCAGCTAGCACGCGATTATCAGCTTCATTAATGTTTATGGTATCTGTTGTGTGAAGTGGGCTCAGGTTGGTTTTGAGGATGTTTAGGGCTTCTTTGTGTGTGAGGCGATCTTTATCGTGAAGGAAGCAATCATCAATTTGTTTTCGAGCCATTTTGATTTCAATCAGTTAGTTTTTGGTGATCTTTATTGTTTTACCATAAACAATTAAAAGCTGTGTCTCATTTGTTTTGTTGTTTTATTCGTTGTTTTTTAGGCGAATTAATGCAGTTTTTTTCAGCCTTTATGCTTGAAATTGGTTACATCTAGCTATTTATATGTCAAGAGCGTAAATATAGCTTCACTTTATGTGAAGTGCTTGTTTTCAAAGCTATCGTTATTTAGCTTTGTGACATTTGATTTGTTTTTAGAAAGGGAGCCATTGATGGCCGGTCTCACGAAAGAGAAAATACTAGACGCATTAAAGTCGATTGAATTTGAAGGCGGTGACAATATTGTTGACCGTGGTCTGGTTTCTGAAGTGGTGATTGCCAATGGTAAGGTTTATTTTGCCCTTGATGCGGGTAATGAAGACCCGCAAAAATTAGAGCCCTATTGCCGTAAAGCCGAAGATGTTGTTGGTGCCCTTGATGATGTGTCTTCAGTTGGTGTGACAATTACTGCTGAACGACAGAAATCAAATGGATCTCAGGCTAATGGGCACGCGAATGGCCAAGCAAATAATCAGACAAACGGAAAGTCAAATACTCCTGCTGGTGGTGGGCCTCAAGGTGGTGGTGGTCAACAAGCAGCTTCTGGACAAGCCATTCCAGGCGTTCGTCACGTAATTGCTGTGGCTTCTGGTAAAGGGGGTGTTGGGAAATCAACTACCTCTGTTAACCTGGCTATGGGCCTCAAAGCGCTAGGCTTGAATGTTGGTATTTT
>CAXIDO010000112.1:0-7009 GCA_964022745.1 uncultured Methyloligella sp.
GCACCACCATCTGGCACCCCAAAGACATGCCCGGCCCCCTTGAAGACATCCCCTTTGAAGACATCCCCGGTATCGGCGGGCGCATGCGCAATCGCCTCTATCAAGCGGGCATCTTCAACACCAAAGCCCTCTTGCAAACAAGCCCCAAACAAATGCGCGCTCTTTGGCGTAATGTCACAGGCGAGCGCATATGGTATGCCCTGCATGGTTATGATGTAAAAGCCCAGCCCAGCAAACGCGGCATGTTCGGTCACAGCCGCGTCCTACCGCCTGAAAACCGCTCGCAAAAAGAAGCAAAAGCCTGTGCCCGGCTCTTGCTTGTCAAAGCCGCCAGACGTATGCGCCGTGAAAACTATTACGCCAGTAAATTATGGCTGCACTTCTCTCTAAAATTTCCAAAAAAATACCAACACGAAAAATTGCGAAGAAGCTACGGCAACGATCTCAGCTTCCCTCCCTGTCAGGATGATCAAGCCATTCTCAAAGGCTTTCATCAACTCTGGCACGAGACAACACCTTACTTACCAAAAGAAGCACGCATCTTAAAAGTTGGTGTCGCTCTCTATCAATTAGAAACAGCAAACAGTCAACAGCTAGACCTATTCTACAATGAAGATAAAGCCCGCCAAAAATGGGAAAAAGTAAATTCAGCCATTGATACACTCAATTCAAAATACAGCAAAACCATCGTCAGCATCGGCCCCTGGCAGCCCCCCGCTGGCGGTTATGCCGGAGGAAAAATTTCATATGTAAGAGTGCCCGGAGCAGAAGACTTTTGGTAAAGCCTAGGCTTTTTATAAGGAACTGATTTTACGCACATTCAATACACCCTCACTATACGAAGAAGGAGCTCAGCCCGAACAGAGCAAAGCGAGTACGGATAAGCTGATCGCAAAAAAGCACCGCCCCTCAGAGACCCAAGCGCCATATGCAGCGCGGTTGCTTGTGGGCAACCTGAAGCGCCGCTTAAAAGTAATAGCCGTGAGAGAAAAGAGCGACGGTTTCTGGTGGAAAACTGAAGCCGCATCAAACGACTTATACGAAGAAGGAGTTTAGCCCTTTTCGGGCTGAAGGACATGGCGCAGCGACAGCGAAGCCCGTCGCATTGCGACGCACCTCGAAGGCCCGAGTGCAACGAGGAATAGCCGTGAGAAAAAAAGAATACAGTTGCTTATTCCGGATGCTCTGTGGGCATCTGAAGCAAAACACAGGTCGAAAATGCGAAGGAGGAGCACAGCCCTTTTCGGGTTGGGGGACATGGCGAAGCGCTTCGCGTAGCCCGGCGCCTAGCGCCGCCCAACGGAGGGCCTGCCGCTTCCAGCGGCAGAATAGCCCGTGAGTTATAAAAAGGATTTTGAAAATGAACTGGAAAAACGAATATCAATTGCTCGATTTAGAAGAAGACAAAGTCATAGGCTTCACCTGCAAAAAATGCGGCCTTTATTATGCCCAAACAGTCAAAGAGCTTCTAACTCACTATGACAGTCAAACCTACCCAGCTGAGCTTGAAAAAACCATGCAATGCAAGAAATGGGGATGCAACGGCCCTTTACGCATAGAAATCAACCAGCAGCACCTCATTGAGGCCTTTCAAGGCGGCCTGCCCTAAAAAAAACAACAGAGTCAACAGCCAAGAAAAAATTCAAAGCACTGATTTATATAAAAAAAGATTGGAAAACCAAAAAATATTCGATTTTTTTAAATTTCTGTCTTGGCAAATCGAGAAAAGCTTTGTAAAAGAAGCGCTTCACACATTGCTTTCTACTCTTGAAAGTAAGTGAAAATTCACATTGGTCCTCAGTAGCTCAGTTGGTAGAGCAAACGACTGTTAATCGTTAGGTCGCTGGTTCGAGCCCGGCCTGAGGAGCCATTCTCCCTAATTTTAAAAATACAATCTCCATCAAAAATAAAAATTAGCTGAAATTCAAATCCTAAAATCTAATATTCCCCCTCAAATCCGTAATCTCAATAATCTAATTGAATTATTTCTTGTTCGGCTTATCCCCCTTCGAACCTCCCCTCCTAAAATACCGGTAAAATCACAAGAGAGATACTAATCATCGAACAAAACAGTGATAGAGTAACAGGGTAAAAGATTGGTCGAAGGTTAAAATCATGAACATAAAAACAGCACAGCTTATAAGCTCAAAAATAATTAGCTTAAGCCTAATATTTCTATTCACAGTTATCCTGGCTCAAATAACATTTAACCAAGCCCAAGCAGGAGAAAACATTCCTAATCTAATTGGAACCTGGGAAGGAGTGAATAAAACCATCTCACAGAAAAAGGGATATAAAACAAGAGAGAAAACCATCCACATCACTGAACAAAAAGACAGACGGTTTAAAGGTCACGTTACATACTCGGGAAGAAAATTTAATTTCTTCGGTATTATATACCCAGACAATCTATCATTCACCTGGGTATCCAAAGGAAGCAGAGGCTTCAATCACGGACGCATCTTAACAAAAGATAAAATCGCAGCCTGTTACGTTGAAGCAGGAATTGACGCAACTGCCGGCTGCGCCACTTTGAAGAAAGCAAAATAATTTAAAATCAATCAATGACTATATTCATCACTCATTTATCCCAAGTTTGATAATGAGAACGCATATACTCAACACCTTGAAGAATGATCTCCTCCAACACACTAAGATCCACATCATCAAGCTTGTTAATATAAAGGCAAGCTTTGCCAAGTTTATGCTTTCCAAGTCTACTAAGAGGCTCCGACATATCCCGATAGCCCGGCATAATATACAAAGAAAGGGCAGATTTGCGCGGACTAAAGCCAGTGATCAAAAAATCCCCTTCTCTGCCACTGTCATATTTATAATAATAGCGCCCATATCCAATAATACTCTCCCCCCACATCACAGGCTCAAGACCTGTAACCCGGTTAAAAAGCTCTAACAGTACAAGCCCATCTTCACGTCGTTTGGGGTGCTCTAATCCAGTAATGTATTTTTTAGGAGATAGTTTTGTCGGCTGAGTTTTATTTGCTTTTTTGTTCATATCGCAAACTTTCTTAAATAAACTGAGCAATTATCAGCTTCAAAGAAAAAGAGTACAGCACATATAAGCCACATAAAACAGGTCAGAAGCCAAGGACATCAGCCTTACTCTTCAAACAAATGCGGATAAAGTGATTTCACTTCAGCCCGTTTTGCTTCAATCGAAGCCTCATTCGCCCTATCTGTTGGGAGAACTTTCAACCGCTCATGAATAGAGCCCGGGCGCGGCGTGAACAACAAAACCTCTTCACCAAGCTCAACAGCTTCACGCATGTCATGCGTTACCATCACTGCCGTAATTGGGTTATCAACCCAAAGCGTTCGAACCAACTGGCGCAAACGCGCAGCAGTGGGCGCATCTAACGACACAAAAGGCTCATCAAGAAGCAGGAGATTAGGTTTTGAAGCAAAGGCTCGAGCAATAGCTACTCGGCGCGACAGACCAAGAGACAATTCACTCGGAAAATGCGATAACATGTCGGTCAGACCAACAACATCAACAAGCTGCTTAAACTCATGATCAGTAAAGGTAGGATCTGCGCTTAATAAAATATTTTCTTGAACGGTTCGCCATGGCAAGAGCCGTGGCTCCTGAAACACCATACCAACTTTTGGAGGATGCTCCCAGTCAACGCTCCCCTCATAGTCATCATCCAAACCAGCCAAGATACGAAGCAAGGTAGACTTCCCACAACCAGACGGACCAAAAAACACAGTGAAACTGTTTTCCGTCAAAGTAAGCTGAGCATCTTTCAAAGCCTGAGTTTCAGCTCCATTCGCACCCAAATAAGTTTTGTTTTTTATATGAACCTTAAGCAGGCTCTGCACGCCAACGTGTTGCATAACGCTCCCAAGGTTGAACGATTAAAATTTCTATCAAAAGCATCACCGCGATAAAGGCAAGTGAATAAGCCAATATTCCAGCCACATCAAATAATTGAAAATATGTATGAAGTTGAAAGCCAACCCCGTCAGAACGACCAATAAATTCAACCACCAGAACAATTTTCCAAATTAGTGAAAGCCCTGAGCGCCCAGCGGCCACAATAAACGGTTGCAATTGCGGCAAGATGATATGCTGAAATGTTTGTAAACGCGTATAGCGAAAACTTTGCCCCATTTCTTCGAGCTCATAATTTAATGAGCGCGTTCCCTCCCGCAGCATCACCGCAACATTCGGCACCTTATTAATCACCACTGCAATAATAGCGGCCGCCTCGGTTAAACCTCCCCAGATGTAACAAAGAAAAATAACCACCAGTGCAGGAATATTTAAGAAAAACACCAACCAGGGATCAAACAATCCATTGATCATATGGCTACGCCCCATCGCCAAACCAATCGCAATACCGATTGCCATAGCCATAATAAAGCTCGCCACAACCCGCCAAAGTGTAACAAACAAATGGTGCCAGAGCGCACCACTGCTTATCTCCCGCAACATTGCCGAACAAACCTCAAGTGGTCCCGGCAATAACGGGTCAGCAACAATGTAAGCCGCACCCGCCCAGAGTGCTATAAAACCAACGATTGAAAAAAGGGGATAGAGAAACCTCATTTGCTAATTCACCTTTTCCGCTTCTCTCATATTCAAGTTCACTGGTTGAGAAATATCACCAAGGAGCCAAAACGTCCCGGGGCTCAATTCTTTTGAGCGTCCAAGTAGTTTCGCCCCTCCGAGTTCCGCTAAAACAGTATATAGTCTCTGCACGTCAGCCTGTTCAACAATTAATGGACGGCGTAAAATGCCATCACGAAATGAACGGCGCAAAGCTAAAAAAGTCGCCTCATCTTCGGCTTTCATCCGAGAACGAATATCATCCCAAACAGCATCTTCTTTATCAAGAATAGTAACAGCTTCTTTGGCCGCTGATAAAAAACCTTTTAATTGTTTTTTATTCTTATTTGCCCACTCTTCTGAAAAAGTAAATCCGATAGCAACTGTCGGACCAGATGCACCAAGCTCAACCATCACATCACCGACAGAAAGAATTGATCGAAACCCCTTCGCTTTAAGCCGTGCACTAAAATGCCAAAAATTCAAAACCGCATCAAATTCTCCGCGCATCATCTTTTGAGTAAGTAATGGCGGGGCACCAAAAACAGGGGTTGCAACCTCGGCCAAATCAAAACCGTGTTTCTTTTTCCCATAGGCTCTCAAGAACAACCAGCTCTTATCCAACGGACCTCCAGCAACAGCTATTTTTTTACCGCGCAAATCAGTGAGTGCTTTAATATCTGAATTGGCAGCAACCATCAGATGCCCAACAGCAGAGCTATATGGCACGAGAGCAAAGTCCGCTTTTTCAGCCCGGCGACGAGAAACCCAAGTCCAATCACTTGTCACGATCTCAGCAGACCCACCCTGTAAGGCGATCTTCCCACCATTCGTACTCGCAAGCGGTATAACCTTCATTTTAAACGAATATTTCTCATCAAGCTTACGAAGCTTGATCACATCCAGAACCCAGTTCACCGTACCAAATTGCAATGCCGCGACACGAACCTCAGCGGCAGATGCCGCAGAGGACCCCACGAAAGAAAAACCAAATAGCGTTGAGCCATTTAATGAAGGAAAGAGTGTAAGGAAAACAACAATTATGGGGAGACAAACAAAACGAAAAACAAGCGTTATAGAAGACATTGAATTATTCATAAACAAAACGTCCATTTCCATAAGGTGGTCAAAAAACTATACAAACTTATGAGCCCACTCACAATTTTGTGCCTATGCTCCTCAGCTTAATCTGATAAACTAAATTACAGGAACTCGAGAATAAAACTAACCCAAAGAGAATGAGAATATTATGAGAAGAAATGCAAAATTCTTATTTCCTGTCCTTATGGCTATATTTTCATTAACCACTCTTTCAGTACAAAATTCCGCTAGCAAGCAACAAGATAAATCGACTATAAAAAATCAGCTTGAATCCATTCAAAAAAGATACAAACACATTGACCCAAAAACAGGGTTAAGAACATCCTACTATAGAGCGGCTCTACCAAGCACAGTCCCAGGCGGTAGGCGCATCAACGTAAAAGAAGTCCATGCTCATTTTACAAATAAAACCGCACTATTCCTTGATGTCATGGCCCACACAGGTACAGGACCAGATCCCCTGGATGGTATATGGCGTATAGCAAAACCTAGAGAGAATATTCCCGGCAGCACATGGCTTGCAGATGTCGGCACCGGCACTCTCACCCCAGAAATGAAAAAATACTACAAAAGCAATCTCGAAAAGCTAACCAAAGGGAATAAAGCTCTTAAAATAGTCATGTATTGCACAGCAGATTGCTGGATGGCATGGAACGCTGTTCGCAGAGCCTCAAAATGGGGCTACACGAATATCCTCTGGTTCCCAGAAGGCACTGACGAATGGATCGAAGCCGGTCATCCGGTAGAAAGCTCAATACCAGTTCCACTCGAGATCGAAGATTAATACATCCACTCACAGAGAGAAATTAACCGCAAAACAACAATGAAAATTTATCTGAAAAACACGAGGTCAGATCACAAAAACGTGAGAACATCTTATATTCATTAAACTTTATATCTAAATTCCTGACAATCACAAGAAATCATATGGACGCTACAGTAAGAGCTGCCTAAACTCCCTACCAAATAGTAGAGCTCACTAATGACTGAACAATAATATGAACAAATTTAGAAGCTACTATATATAAGATGCAAAAGGGGAGAACGCATGAAACAAGGACCAAAAGCCAAAAAAGATTTTATAACTTATTTAGCAGGCATATTCGCAGTATCATTTAGCCTATTCATTCAACCGGTATTTGCTAGTACTATAGAGAAAAAAGTCACACTCATTGGTAAAGATGGATCAAAGCTTGAAGTGGCAAAAATCATCTTAACACCACAAGAAAACAAAACACATTCCTTTGAAATCAAATGGGATGACAGCAAGTTTTCAGAACACTTCCTATCAATGCGGCCTTTTAAATGCATCGATGGCCCTCAAACAGTTTGCCA
>CAXIDO010000113.1:0-7007 GCA_964022745.1 uncultured Methyloligella sp.
CATGAAACGAAAGATCAACGCGGCACTCGCCGCAGTGATGGCCACACTGACCATCACACTACTACCTGCTTTGGCTATGGCTCAAGAGGTAGCAGAGAAATCAATAGATGCACAAATAAATGACTTTGTGGCCCCCATTGCAAAAGCCGTCGTAGATGTCATTTTCTTCTCAGTCCCAGTTGCCGGCGTTCCAATTCCTCTCATAGTAGTCTGGCTCATATTCGCAGCCTTAATCTTCACTCTTTATTTTGGTTTCATTCAAGTTTTTGCTTTCCGTCATGCGATTGATATCGTGCGCGGTAAATATACAAATCCAAGAGATCCCGGACAAATTAGTCACTTCCAAGCACTCTCAACAGCACTTTCCGGTACAGTTGGCTTAGGCAATATCGCTGGTGTGGCCGTTGCAGTGACTATTGGTGGCGCAGGAGCAACATTCTGGATGGTCCTTGCAGGTCTTCTAGGCATGGCAACCAAGTTCACTGAATGTACATTAGGCGTGAAATACAGAGACGAGCATGCTGATGGCACGGTTTCTGGTGGACCTATGTATTATCTCTCTAAAGGTCTGGCTGAAAAAGGCATGGGCGGATTAGGTCGCGTACTAGCTGTTGCTTTTGCATTTTGTTGTATTTTTGGTGCTCTTGGCGGCGGCAACATGTTCCAGGCCAATCAATCTTTCAGCCAAGTATATACTGTGACAGGCGGAGACGCAGGGCCACTAGCAGGCGCTGGGTGGATTTTCGGCGCAGTTTTAGCAGTAGTTGTTGGTGCCGTGATCATTGGCGGCATTCGCTCAATAGCAAGCGTTACATCAAAGATCGTCCCATTCATGTTGATGATTTATGTGCTTGCAGCCATTGTGATTATTCTGATGAATTATGATAAGATTGGCTGGGCCTTTGGCCAGATAATAGATGGAGCTTTCACAGCGGAAGGTGTTGCAGGTGGTACAATCGGTGCCATTTTACAAGGCTTCAAACGGGCATCCTTCTCAAACGAATCCGGTATGGGCTCTGCTGCCATTGCTCACTCAGCAGTGAAAACAAAAGAACCAATTTCAGAAGGTTTTGTAGCGTTATTAGAACCTTTTATTGATACAGTGGTTGTATGTACTCTAACAGCTCTGGTAATCGTGATCTCTGGTGAACTCGTTGTTGGACAAAAAATAGCAGGGGTTACACTGACCTCAAAAGCTTTTGCATCGAATATTTCTTGGTTCCCATATGTCTTGGCTGTAGCCGTCGTGCTATTTGCTTTCTCGACAATGATTGCCTGGTCATATTACGGGCTTAAAGCGTGGACCTATCTTTTCGGCGAAAGCACCATTTCAGAATTAATTTATAAATTAATTTTCTGTCTTGCAATCATCCCGGGCTCTGCAATGAACTTAGGAGCGATTATTGACCTTACAGACGGTACATTCTTCCCAAGGGCCATCTTTAACATAATCGGCCTCTATCTCTTAGCGCCAGTTGTGAAGAGAGAATTGCAAAGCTACATGACCCGCTTAAAAGCCGGTGAAATTCAAAAATACAGATAAAATTTTTATTTAAAACAAACAACAAAAAGCCCCTGTACGAAACGTACAGGGGCTTTTTTATAACAGTTGACTAGCAATAAAACTCTCTTACAAAGTGCGGATGCCTAGGGCCGGTTTCTGGTGGGAAACCTGAAGGCCCATCAATAGTGTCATCTGAAGCACATTAGAGTGCGGTTGCTTGCGGTGGTTGCTTGTGGGCAACTGAAGACCGCCTCAAAAGAGTGGGCATCTGAAGCACCGCTAACAAAGACACAAGTGTCTCAGTAAAGTAGATGAGAGCCGTCACACCAGGGGCCGTCATCTGTTTTCTTGCAGCCGCATAAAGTCACAGTACCTGTTGTCTCTGCAACAAATGGAACTGGCTTAAAATCCGTTCCCTTGTGAGATCCATCGCAAAAAGGTTGGGTTTTTGATTTGCCACATGAGCACCAAAAATAACGTTTACCTTCTTCCACTTCAGCCATATAGGGCGACATTTGTGGGCTTTCAGGCTCTTGATCAGACATAAAAATAAATCCCTTATCTATAAAACAGTTTATCAGCAATGTTTGGCATAGGTGCTCTAGCTAAGCAGAGCAATGATCCAAATCAAATACCTTTTATTATGCGGGCAGTTTATCAAGCTCTTCCTTAGAGTCAATTGAGCCAGTACCCGGTTTTGCAATGCCATAAATTGATCTGGAGGCCAGAAAAAAACGGGTGTCTTAGACCAGTTTCATATCAAAGCCACATAACCGAGCAATATATATCTCTCCAAAATACAATCAGATATAGGAAACGTAATTACATCTAAGTATGGGTCTGAATAGCTAAAAATAGTGCCGTGAGATCAAAATATATAAAAATAAGAGCGATAAGGTAAGAAGGTGCAGATACTGGCTAATTAAAAGAAGTAACTATTCCAGCTAATAGACTAAAAAATAAGGGAAAAATTAAAATCTGGCTCTTAAACTAAAAAAGACTGTGTTGTTACAGCGCAAGGTGAGTAAAAATGACACTGAAATGCACGAAACACAGTCATATTTGAGAGGCAAAAGGGTGTAAGATCACAGCAATTATGCAAAATTGTGATAAGTGTTTGAGTGTAAGCGATGAAAGTGTAGTCTATAAAAATAGAAACCAAAATGCTTGTCGTTCAAGTGCTTAGTTATAGAGCCTAGTGCGTGTCGCACAAAAGTGGGTAACGGTTTTGTGAAAAAAGACACGCCAAAACAAAAAGATAGAGCATGTCTTTGAATTCAAAACAAAGTGACATGCTCTAAAGTAAAAAACGGGGTGTACCAATGGCAATTATCATTAGTTTTATTTTTCTTTTCTTAGGGGCTATGGTTTTATCCGTTCGTCATGCATCTCTCATTTTTTGGACTGCTCTTTTTCTCTTAACAAGCTTAATCGTGCTCTTAAGGCCCGGTACAGGCTCTGGCTTTAGCATTCTGTTCTTCATCTTTGCAGCAATTACATCGGTCCTAGGTTTATGCTCAATTGAAAGCATCCGTAAGTCATACATCGTAAAACCCATATTCAAGGCCATATCAAAAATTATCCCCCCCGTTTCCGAGACTGAAAAAGAAGCCCTCGAGAGCGGAACTGTTGGATGGGACGCGGAACTCTTTAGCGGTAATCCTGATTATGAAAAATTACGGGCTATTTCCCCGATTCGTCTAACAGATGAAGAACAAGCCTTTTTAGAGGGGCCAACAGAAATACTCTGTAAGATGATTGATGATTGGCAAATCAGGGCCTGTAATCGTGAAATACCCGAAAATATCTGGAGCTATATTAAAGAGCACGGTTTTTTGGGCATGCTTATTTCCAAAGAGCATGGTGGGTTAGGCTTTTCAGCCCAGGCCCAATCACTCATTTTAGGCAAAGTAGCCTCACGCTCACCAGATGTTTCCGTGATTATCATGGTGCCAAATTCTTTAGGCCCAGGTGAGTTAATCGAAAAATACGGCACACCGGAACAAGTCGAGCAATATTTGCCGCGACTGGCAAAGGGACAAGAAGTCCCTTGTTTTGGCCTAACAGGCCCTACATCAGGTTCGGACGCAGCGACAATGCGCGATATAGGCACTGTTTGCGAGGAAGAATTTGAAGGACAGAAAACCCTTGGCATCAAACTGAGCTGGGACAAACGCTATATTACCCTTGGGCCTAAAGCCACGCTTTTGGGGCTGGCTTTTTATCTGTTTGATCCAGACAAACTAATCGGCGATGAAGAAGAAATTGGAATTACTCTGGCTTTGATCCCTGCGGACTACAAGGGTGTAAATATTGGCAACCGGCATTTGCCAAATGGTTGCGCCTTTCCAAATGGACCAAATAGCGGCACAGATGTTTTCATTCCCCTATCATGGGTGATCGGCGGCGAGGAAAGAGTTGGTGAAGGCTGGAAAATGCTCATGAGTTGTTTAGCGGCTGGCCGAGCTATTTCACTTCCCGCAAGTTCTACAGCTGCCGCGAAAGCCATGCTGCGCTTTACAACAGCCTATGGCCGTATTCGCAATCAATTCGGTATCCCGATTAACAACATGGAAGGCGTTGAAGAGCCTCTCTCCAGGCTGGTCGAAACTGCTTATGTGTTGGAAGCTGCAAGAGCTATGACGGCGTCTATGGTACAAGGCGGAGAAAAACCAGCTGTCATATCAGCTCTTCTGAAATATCAATCAACTGAATGGGCCAGGCGTGCAGTAAACGATGCCATGGACATTCATGGCGGGCGCGGTATTTGTGACGGCCCATCTAACTACTTACAGGCCGCATATCAATCAATCCCAGTCGCAATTACCGTTGAAGGGGCAAATATACTGACCCGCACCCTGATCACCTTTGCTCAAGGGTCTCTACGCAGTCACCCTTATTTATATAAAGAAATTCAAGCCGTTCAGGTTGAAAATAAAGAGCAAGGACTAGAGGAATTTGAACCTCTATTGTGGGGCCATGTGAAATATTCTCTCGCCAATATTTTCGGCAGTCTTTTTCATAACCTCACATTGGGTGCGTTCGCTCACGCTCCCCATAGAGCAGGTAATAGCACAAAGTGGTATCGAGCTCTCTCTCGTGCATCAAGAAATTTTGCATTATTATCAGACATAACAGTTGCCCTTTTAGGGGGGAGCTTGAAAATGAAGCAAAAACTATCTGGCCGAATGGCAGATGCCCTAAGTGAGCTTTATTTCTTATCAGCCATTTTAAAACGCTATGAAGATGATGGGCAAATCACAGATGATCTTGTCTATCTGGAGTTTGCAGCCCAAAACACTCTCTATAGGTTTTACAAATCATTAGACAGCGTTTTGTTAAACTACCCGTCTCCAATGGTAGCGACTGTCTTGCGCCGAATAATCTTTCCTCTCGGCAATCATCATAAGCAAGCAAAAGATCGTCTAGGTAAAGCCATTGTCAAAAAAACGATCAACGAACCAACAATGAGAGATCGTCTAACAAACCACATCTTTGTCAGTAATGATGAAAATGATCCAACAGGCATTCTTGAAGTCACATTGGCTGAAGTTGTTGAGTTAGCCCCCTTGAGCAAAAAATTAGAAAAGGCCATCAAACAGGGTGACCTAAGACGTTACCACGGTATGGACTGGTTCGAAGCTGCGGTAAAATCTGACATCATCACAGATAACGAAGCAGCAAGATTAAGACGGCTGGAAGAGTTAACAAATAAAGTGATTGCAGTAGATCAATTTCACCCCAATGACATACAAGGGATAAAATTGTCCTCTATGCAAGGAGCCCAGAGTGCAGACCTCAGTGGAGTCCACAGTGCAGATCAGAGTGAGAGACAATCACCTCTAAATCATTCTTCCGCAAAACCAGAAGCAAATGAGTATAAATAGACAGCGTCTAAACGAACTGAACAAAGATAATGGAGTAAAGGCTAATGGATATCAATATTGAGAATTTACAAAATTGGTCTTTTGAAACTGACATTGAAAAAATAGCCTGGGCCACCATTGATTGTCCTGGCCAATCAATGAACACATTAGGCGAGCGTTCCTTTAAAGAATTAGAGGCCATTATCGATGAGGTTGAACGCGGCAAACTGAAAAACGAGATCGCTGGATTGGTCATCATCTCAGGGAAAAAGAATAACTTCATCGCTGGCGCAGACATCAAAGAATTCGAGCAGCTTGATACAGTCGAGAAAGTTGAAGAAGTCACAGACTATGGCACAAAGCTTTTTCAAAGGATGGAAGATCTAACTGTACCTGTTGTCGTAGCTATAAATGGCTTTTGCTTAGGTGGCGGTTTAGAAATGGCCATGGCATGTCATTATCGCATAGCAACAAGAAGTGAAGGCACTAGAGTGGGGCTGCCAGAGGTAAAGCTTGGCATTATTCCAGGCATTCATGGCACTGTGCGCATGCTTAGATTAGCAGGCCCCCTAAATGGTATGACAGCCATGCTCACTGGGCGCATGCTCAAAGCCCCGGTTGCTAAAGCTTACGGCCTGGTAGACCAACTGGTGCCAAGTCACCTTGAGCTGCGCTGGGCCGCTCGTAAAGCTGTACTGCAAAAACGCAAATCAAAAGCCGGTAACAGCCTGTTGTTTAAGATTATGCGTCTAAGCCCGGTTAGAAAATTCCTCGCCAATCAAATGCGTAGCAAGACAAAAGCCAAAGTACGCGAAGATCATTACCCAGCCCCCTTTAAACTCATTGAATTATTTGAGAACCATGGCGGCTCGGAAGCGGAGATGTTTAAAGCCGAGCAAAAAATATTTGCACCCCTTATGGTCTCAGATACATCAAGAAATTTACGCCGGGTCTTTCATCTCTCTGAAGAAATGAAGGCGCTAGCACCCAAAAATTCTAACTACAAACCATTAAGGGCACACATTATCGGCGCTGGCACAATGGGCGCAGATATCGCCAGCTGGTGCGTCGTGTGCGGAATGGATGTAACCCTGCAAGACATGTCGGTCGAGCAAATTACCAAAGCTCAAAAAAGTGCTAAAAAACTATTTCGCAAAAGATTGAAAAAGCCGGTCGCTGTCGAAGCAGCTATTGCTAGACTAACAGCTGACCCGGAAGGCAAAGGCGTAAAGCGCGCCGATATTATCATCGAGGCTATTGTTGAAAATTTAGAAATTAAGCAAGAGCTTTTCCAAAACCTTGAAAAAGAAATCAAACCAGGCGCTGTCCTGGCATCTAACACATCATCACTTTCACTGGAAGAAATCGCAAGCGGCATGCAAGATGAAGGGCGCTTAATCGGCATTCATTTCTTTAACCCCGTAGCACAAATGCCATTAGTCGAAGTGGTGCAATCAACAAAATCTCGTAAAGAAGAAGTTGAAAAGGGCTGTGCGTTTGTCACCAAAATCAACAAATTCCCGCTGATTGTGAAATCATGCAAAGGTTTCTTGGTCAACCGTGTGCTCGCACCATACATGATGGAATCTGTGCGTCAGTTAGATGAAGGCGTGCCACCAGAAAAAATTGACCAGGCC
>CAXIDO010000114.1:0-6946 GCA_964022745.1 uncultured Methyloligella sp.
CATTTGCCGAAACAGAGTGAAAAACGGCTATGTCTATATCCAAGTTTCATGAGGTTCTGGTCAAAGAGATTTCATTTTCCCAAGTGCAAATGAAACACCAGCAACACTTATTATATCAGCTCGCTCTAAAAACCCGCTTAAGCTTGATGAAAAATCAAAAAAAGGAATTAAAGTAATCACCCATCCAGATTTGAGATGGAAGCGGCCTGATATTAAAACCACCGGACTTCTGGCCAGTGTATTAGCTCGTCAAACCGCCATTGAGCAAGGCGCTGAAGAAGCCTGGTTATATAATGAAGATAAATTCATCACAGAAGGCGCAGCAAGCAACGCATGGATTGTAACAAAGCAAGATGAACTAATCACACATCCAGCCAATCAATCCATATTAAAAGGAATAACACGCGAAGGCGTAATTCGACTAACAAAAGAGTTAGATCTGTCATATATAGAACGCCCCTTTACAATTGAAGAAGCTAAAGAGGCAAAAGAAGCCTTCATAACTGCAGCCACAAATTTAGTTATGCCAGTCACCCAGATTGACGAAAAACCTGTGAATGACGGCAAATCAGGACCAATTTCTTTAAAATTAAGAGAAATATTCCATGAATTTGCCCAAATATCCTATTAAGCAAGGCTAAATTCACAGAAAAATACTCTGTGGAGGCTTTTAAAATCTCAAACATCAGAGATACTAAGCTAATGATTTGAATATAAGTTTTGAATAATAAACCTAAAGATATGAGTTTAGACAAAAGTAGTTTGAATAATAAAAATGGACAAAGAAATTTAAATCAAATTAATATTCTGTGTTCCTAAAGTAAATTGCCACAACAAATAAACGGAAAAAAACATGGCTAACGATAAAAATCAAAATCTACAGGACGCATTCTTAAACAATGTGAGAAAAAGCAAAACTCCACTTACAATCTTCTTAGTGAATGGAATAAAACTGCAAGGTGTGGTCACATGGTTTGATAATTTTTGTGTACTCTTACGCAGAGATGGTCATTCTCAACTGGTCTACAAACATGCCATTTCAACCATAATGCCAGGGCAACCTGTTCAAATGTTTGAAGGCGAACCATCAGCTGAAGAAACAAACGAATAGCCGTTTCGACGTATTAAAAGAGGCCATCATTTAAAAAGGCCTAAAGACAAATATTCCAGCCATTAACAAGCCCCATAACTTAAGAAAAGCAACTTAAGTTTTGCGGCACTGGATTTTATTTGGTCAAACCTCATTCATATGCTTAAATTTAATCTGCACAAATACAAACCAGTCTTTTACCTGATTAAACCCCAAAAAAGGGGATGATCCTCACTAAAAAGCGAGCAATAAAATAACCAGCACCAGAGAAAACAAAAGTCCTCAATCTAAAAACCAAGGTTCTAAAAAGAAGGGACAAAATAATCATACGGTTCAATTTCAAATCGAAGAAGAACCAGCTGTACAAACAATGTTGCTCGCCCCTTACGACAATAAAAAATCAAAATCAAAATCAGCTGAATTAGATCCAAGACCCATTGATGATCGATTGGAAGAAGCGCTGGGTCTAGCAGAAGCCATCGAGCTTGAAGTCAACGCATCAATCGCAGTCCCATTAGAGACCATCCGTTCAGCAACTCTTTTCGGCCAGGGCAAGGTCGAAGAACTAAAACAAATCATCCACGACAATCATTCAGAACTCGTTGTAATTGATCATAGTCTGAGCCCCGGACAACAAAGAAACCTGGAAAGAGAGTGGGATGTCAAAATCCTTGATCGTACTGGTTTAATTCTTGAAATCTTTGGCCGCCGTGCCGCCACAAGAGAAGGACGTTTACAAGTTGATCTCGCACACCTGAATTACCAAAAATCGCGCCTTGTTCGCTCCTGGACACACTTAGAGCGACAAAGAGGTGGTCAAGGCTTCATGGGCGGCCCAGGAGAAACTCAGTTAGAAGCTGACAAACGCCAACTTCAAACAAGAATTATGAGCCTTACGAAAGAGCTGGAGAAGGTCAAAAAAACCAGGGATCTGCACCGCAAAAAACGCAAACAAATCCCATATCCAATCATCGCTCTCGTTGGATATACAAACGCTGGCAAATCAACACTCTTTAACCGCTTAACCGGCGCGGATGTTATGGCAAAAGATCAGCTCTTTGCCACACTAGATCCAACTATGCGTTCGATCCTCTTACCATCTGGCGCAAAAGTCATCATGTCAGACACAGTTGGTTTTGTCTCAAACCTGCCAACGCAGCTCGTTGCAGCCTTCAGAGCAACCTTGGAAGAAGTTCTTGAGGCCAACATCATTCTTCACGTTCAAGATGCCTCTAACCCCAGCCGAGACCAACAGCGTGTCGATGTCATTAAAATCTTAAAAGAATTGGGTATCAAAGAAGAAGAAGACAGCGCCCCCATTTTTGACGTGTGGAATAAAATCGATCAAATCCCTCAAATGAATGAAGAGACTGATAAAGAGACCCATACAGAGATAGGCCAGGACTTTATACAAGACGCACCATCATCATCCGTTTCAAAGTGCGATGACACAACCCCATTTCTCATCTCAGCCAAAACAGGAGAGGGCATAGATCAACTCCTGGAAGCGCTTGACAAACAACTCGAAGAACATGAGATCAGCTTAGAATTAAAGTTAAAAGCAACTGAAGGCATGATCGTAAATTGGCTTTACGAAAATGGTCAGGTCACACAAGGCGAGACTAATAATACAGGAGAAACTGAATATTCAGTCACACTCCCCAAACGCCTCGCCGGCCGGCTAGAAAAAATGCTAAGTACAAACTAAAAACTGGAGCACTAGGTTTATGAAAATGTTAAAGAACAAAACTTGTATTTTTCAAATGTTCATAGCCTGGTTCTTCTTAAGCAGCGTGTTTATTCTACCCCTAAACGCCAAAGAAATCCTCACAGCAGAAAAATTTAGCAATCGCTATCTAGAGCTTGTAAAAAAACAGCACCCAAATATTAAAGTAAAGCGTCTAGATGCTCTTGGTTTTAAATTCACCAGCACCAAAACAGGAGAATTCAAAGCCTTTTTAGATAATGCTTACCGCGAATATAAAAATTCCCCAGATCAAATTACAAGCATCCTTCAACGATATGTAGACATAGCTTTTTCAGCAAACAAATTAACAAAGTTAGTACCTAAACGGGATCAAATCGTACCGCTCATCAGATCAATCGATTATATAAATCAAATCAAAAAACTAACTAAAAATGCCAAAAAAGAAAACTCACTCATTTATAAAGAATTTGTCCCTGGGCTGGTTCTATTATACGCACTAGATAGTCCCAAATCAGTCAGAGCGATGGTAAATTCTGATTTGAACAAACTAAAAATTCACAACAAAGAATTGCTAGGACAAGCAACTAAAAACTTAAATAGAATTGTTTCTAATGGAATGAAACGTCAAGGAAAAGAAGGACTTTTCGCCGTAACAGCTGGCGGAACATTTGAATCATCACTAGTTCTTCTTGATGACATTTGGAATAAACAAAATTTCCCCGTAAAAGGAGATTTCGTCGTTTATATTCCAGCAAGAGATCAAATAATTATCACCGGGTCTAAAGATAAAAAGGGTTTAGCTGAAGCAGCTAAGTTTGCAAAAAAAGATTACCAAGTTGCGCCAAGGCCTTTATTTAATAAGCCGCTCATTCGGCAAAATGGTAAATGGATAATCTATAAAAAATAAAAGCATAATATCTCTTCTGCGCTGCACTTGCCTCATGTCATTCCTTATCTAAGAAACCAACACTCTTGTGTTTTTCATAACAGTCATATTTTACAACCTTACAAATGCGCTTCCTTTTTCATTTCACGAGTTAAAAAATCAAGAAAACATTTTAGTTTCGTTGAAACAAAACGGTTCTGAACATAAACAGCATGAATAGGCATCTTCTTCTTATAAGCCGGTAGAAGATGCTCAAGTTCTCCGGTTTCTATATAAGGCATCACAAACCAACGAGGCATCAAAGCAATACCAGCATCAGCTAAGAGCATATCTAATAATCCAGTTGCATTATCACATTGAAAATTCCCCTGTACTTGTTGAGAAACACCAGGCACTGGCTCTGAAAAAGACCATCTATTCAGATCTGGTGAGAGACTATAAATCATACAATTATGTCCTTCTAAATCTTTCAATTTGTTCGGCTCTGAATGCTCGGATAAATACTGAGGAGACGCCACAATTATAAGCTCATCTTGCCCCAATAACCTGGCAATCATAGAGCTATCACTTAGTTGCCCAATTCGAATAGCAACATCAACACCGTCTGCAACCAAATCAACCTTTCTCTCGCTCAGTAATAGCTCAAGAGAAATATCCGGATATAAATCCAAAAACCTCGGAACAAGGGGAGATAAAAACAAACTTCCCATCATTAAGGGAGCAGAAACTCTCAAAAAACCCTTGGGAGATTTAACACCGCCAACAGCTTCACTTTCAGCTTCATCAAGTTCATTTAAAATAAAGCTAGCCCGCTCATAATAGCTCCGGCCTGCCTCAGTCAATTTATGCTCACGGCTTCCCCTAATAAGTAACTGAGCACCTAAATCCCCTTCAAGCGCAGAAACCCGTTTACTAATTGTAGCTTGTGTCGTGTTAAACTCAGCTGCTGTCGAAGAAAAGCTCCCCGTCTCAACAACACGTACATAAGCCTTCATTGATTGTAATTTATCCAAAACATCATTCCTATTTGGAATACATTCTATTCATAATAGACACCTTCTATTCCAAAGTAGCATGAGTTATATCTTTTGAAAATACTGAAAAACAATCAAAAGAGGAAAACATCATGAACGAGAAATCAATACACATCATATCAAAATCAGATCTCCCTGAAGGCGGTTTTGCAGGGATTATAGAAACAAGAATGGTTATGAACCCTAAGATATGGCAGGGCGCAGAAACACGTAAAGATATCTCTCATGGCTTTGAAGATTTTCTCTATCTTGCAAATGGTCATTTCAAGCCAAATGACGGAGCACCAATGCATCCCCATAGTAATGTCGACATTGTCAGTGTCGTCCTAAACGGAAGGATCGGTCACAAAGGGTCATTAGGCGATGGAACAGTCATTGAAGGGCCCGGTGTTCAAGTACAAAGAGCCGGCTCAGGTATCGAACATTCCGAGTTTAACTTAGACGACAGCAAAGCAGATATCATCCAAATTTGGACCTAACACCAGCATATCAAGAATTTAAACTTGATGAAAACAACTTAATCACTGTCTTAGGTGGGAATGACCCCGAACGCTTTGATAGCAATATGACTTGTAAAGTCGGAGGATTGAGTAAAGGTGAGACCCTGTCTCTCAAAGGTAAATTTATAGCCCTTATTACAAACGGCAAAGCGCAAGCAAATGACCTCTCCGTAAAAAAAGGTGATCTGATTGAAGGGGAGCAACTCGACCTAACAGCAACGGAAAAAACCAACCTCATTATCATTCAGTCAAATAAATAAGTAGGAGATAAAAAGATGAAAGTCACAGCATTTGGCGCAAGCACTAGCAAAAAATCTATCAATAAAGCCTTAGCAACTTACGCAGCCACCCTAACAAAAGCAGAAGAAATCAACATTCTGGATTTAAATGATTATGACAATCCTATTTTTAATGAAGATACTGAAAAACTAATAGGAAAATCTGAGACAGCTCAAACCTTCATAGATGAAATAGCATCCAGTGATCTTGTCATCATTTCATTTGCGGAGCATAACGGCACTTATACAGCCGCCTATAAAAATTTATTCGATTGGGCTTCACGAATTGAGCAAAAATTCTTTCAAAATAAACCTATGATTTTTCTCTCTACTTCTCCTGGGCCAGGCGGCGCAAAGAGCGTACTAAATACAGCTGTAACATCAGCTCCATTCTTTGGAGCCAATCTTCAAGCAAGTCTTTCTATCCCAAGTTTTTATGAAAATTTTGATCTAGCAAAAAACGAATTAATCAATGTGGGCTTAAAATCAGAACTGATTGAATTAATCAACAATTACAATTTGTTAACCAAACAAGCATGACTTAGATCAAAGCCAAAACTCCTAAAATCAGATAAATACAATCCAGTTTACTAGCGATTATTCGAGAAAAGTCAGCTCCCTTGCCTGACCTTTCTCGAAAAAGAAAAACATGAGTTTCTTTACTAAAAGGATTGTTTCTGATGAATAAGTTGATTGATTTAACCTATGAACAAGGTCTTGATTACGGTACCGGACTGGTTAAATTCAATCACCAGCTTAAAGAAACAGGGCTTTTTGACGATGATAAATTAGCTGAACTGATAGACAAGACACCAAGAGAATTTTACATGATCACCCACATGAATGTGGAAGGAAAAAAAATGATCTGGCGCAATGGTGACTTTAATGGCCTTTCTGGTAAAGAGGTGATCGAGGCCATTAAACAAGGACAATTATGGTTATGCTTGCGAGGCATAGAGACCTTTTCACCAGAGCATCACGATGTGATGGAGCAAGCCTTTGGAGAAGTCGCAGACGTTACTCCCCATGTGAAAACTGACCGTTCACAAACTCATATTTTAATTTCATCCCCCAATGCCAGTGTTCTCTATCACACAGACATTCCGATCATTCACCATTGGCATGTCCGAGGGAAAAAACGTTTTTACCTTTGGGATGAAAAAGACAAAACAGTGCTCCCAGATGAAACATTAGAAGCCGTCATTTTAAGAGAAACAGAAGAAGAAATTCACTACGAAAAAGATTGGGATGAATTTGCATCCATAATTGATCTCGAACCTGGTATATCTTGCACATGGCCTCAAAACGGGCCGCATAAAGTCGACAATTTAGATGGTCTAAATGTATCTGTTGTCGCAGAATATTTCACTCCTCAAGCCAAGAGGAAATACGGTGTCTACTATGCCAACGGTTTTATGAGGAGATATTTAGGCATGAACCCATCCTCAAC
>CAXIDO010000115.1:0-6936 GCA_964022745.1 uncultured Methyloligella sp.
AGCCAAAGCATTTGCCTTAGCCATCGTCGGAGCCGAATATGTTTTGCAATGGTTACCGAAAGGCACACACCAATGGAACCGCTTTGTCACGCCGGATGAGCTTTCAGACATCGTTGAAAATGCTGGCTTGGTGCCGCGTGAAAGAAATGGCTTGGTTTTCTCACCATTTAAAGAAAGTTGGAAAATTTCTAGTGATTGTGATGTGAATTATTTTCTAACTGCTAGCAGAGACATTAAATCTTAAGCATTGTTTTCATTGAGAAGTAAATACTACTAAATCCTAGTCAATAATCTGAACACCAAGCATTGTACGCTTGCGCCAAACTACAGCGACATTATAGCAAATATCATTTTTTTCATCGACAAGTTGAAATGCATCTGGAATGCCATTGCTGTTTCCAATCTTTAATCCAAATCCATTGTCATGGCGGTTTTTAATCTGGCACGTAAATGTAGAGTTTTTATCGACCAAAATTTTAGCACCCTGCAAAGTACGGTTTCGTGCTGTAGTACGATTTTCTTCTAATGTTTCAAGGTCAGACATTCTGTGCTTCCCGACTGTTTGTAAATTTATGGATGATTGGAAGAATAACAAGAAATAATTGAAGCCCCGTTTCAAAAAACATTAAAATTTTAAATAATAGGCTTTATTTTGTCTCACAGGCTATTCTGCCGCTAAAGCGGCAGGCCTTTCGACAGGCGGCGCTCAGGCTAGGCAGCTATTTATCTGCGCTTTAGTTTTGCCCACTAGCAACCGCGCCGGCACCATGTCCATGCTCTGAAAAAGAGCTCTCCTTCCTCATAATGCGGCCTGCCTCTAGAGGTGTGATCTGGAGTACTTCAAGCGACGGTTACTAGTGGGCAACTGAAGGAGTGCTTAAACGCGACGGTTGCTATTGCGGAAGCTTTATGGGCATCTGAAGCACAAAATTGCGGATGCTTTGTGGGCATCTGAAGCACAGAAAAGAGCAACCTGAAGGAGCGCTTACAGCGACGGTTGCTAGTGGGCAACCTGAAGGAGTGCTAAAAAAGAGTAAATCCCAAACTATTGAATAAAAAATTCAATTCACCATATGCATGAACAGGACGGTCTTTAAACTGAACACTCACTTTTATCCCATTTTCGGCTTATTAAAGCCCGAATATAAAACTAAACTAAGATTAATTAACGAATTATAGGATCGTGTTCGATAAAGTAATAATTGAGATGACAAGATAAGATGCCCGGCATGATTAGAATAAATAACGCCCATGTGCTGGGTTTTGAAGAGTTTGAGCAAACTTTAGAGCATATAGCGAACCTTCAAACGGAAAGCGGGTATCCCCCGTTTAACATTGAAAGAGAGCTCAACAAGACGAATGAAGAGACAGTTTTAAATATTACTCTTGCCGTAGCAGGATTTACTCCAGATCTGCTTGAAGTGACCGTAGAAGGGCGAGATCTAACAATTATCGGTAAAAAATCGAGTGAGGATAAGGCTGAATTTTTACATCAAGGAATAGCAACCAGGCAGTTTAAAAAGAAGTTTATTCTTGCTGAGACTATAGAAGTCTCATCCGCCACACTTAAAGACGGATTATTAATTATAAAACTGAGAAAACCAGAACCAGTGAAGGTTTTTCGTCAAATACCTATCACAACAGCTTAAAATGGGGCCTGGATTCAGCCTTAGCGAGCAAAATAACTTAGCGTACATGGAAAGGGTAAAGTCATGTTAGAACTCAACAACCCGAAATTAGAAAACACTCATGTAAAAACCATGACAGAAGAAGATTTTGCCGATTTGGGAATGGACAATGTTGTTTATGTTCAAGAAGTTAGCTTGGATGAAGCCCAGTTTTTATTCCCTGAAATTGAAGAATTCCCCCAAATTTCCCAGCTTTATTCTGTTCACGCAGCAAACGGAACCCCGGTTTTATTAGCTGAAGACCTATATTCAGCAAAAGAAGCCGCCGAAAACAACAAACTCGTTGTTCATACGGTGAATTAGCGCAGTTGCTTTGTTTCTGTTGCTAGTGGGCAACTGAAGCGCTACTAAAAAAAGCGGTTGCAAGTGAGAATTTAAACTTAGACATGTGAACAACCAGTTGTGAGAAATTAATCTCAGCTTTTAAATCATTGCAATCATTCATTCTGATATAATTCTCGTATTTCGTAACTAATGTGATTTGATCAGCGGGTGGATATAAATTGCGAAAAGTTTCCAAGATCATTGGCTTTGATCAAATTCCAGATATTTGTCAACGTCGAGAGTTACGTCGTTCTATTGCAGCTGGTGAAGCGTTGCCCGTTTTAAATGGAAGTGACGAATGGCGGTTTCACTACTCAATCAAAGAAGTAGCTGAGAGAGGTGAAATTTGGTTTATTGCAGATGAAGAGGGAAAACTTATTGATCTCAAATATGAAGAACAATGGGTTTGTCCGTTTTGGCCGCACGAAGATTTAGCCTATCTAGCATGTAAAAAGATGAACATACTTGGTGATATCGATCCAATGCCATTGGATTACTGGATAGATGAAGTCTTAGATCAAAATTGTCGTTCTGATGATTGCTTAATAGCTCTTTGTCCTTCTAATTTTAACGCAAAACTCACGTCTGTTGATGAAGTAATTGCAGCACTAACTGCTTATTATAAGGACCCGGAAGCTTTTTGGGAGCAACATTTTTCTGATGATAAGGTTTTTTTAACAGCGAAAAATATAAAGACTGGGCCAAAAGGCTATTTGCCATAATATTGTGATCTACTAGATGACTAGTTCCACATTCCGTAGGTCAGAGCTTTTGCATGGGGTGCTGCGACGGTTGCTAGTGAGCAACTGAAGGCACGCTAAAAAAGAACAACTGAAGCCCAAATAAAAACTGCTTTTCCAACCTCACTATACGAAGAAGGGAGTGCTCTCCTTCAGAGCACGTACATGACGCCATGGGCGTCCGGTGCAAGCACCGCCCCCTCGGAGGCCCACCGCTTTAGCGGTGGAATAGCCGTGAGATAAAAAAAAGAGCACTGAAATTTCATTCAGTGCTCTTTTTTATTCTATATAAAATCTGTCAAAAGCCATTCTGCGGGTATTATAAGCAGATAAATAGGCTAAGCAGCATGAGATGCCGACGCTTCAGTTAAAACTGAATAAAGCGCTCCTTGCTCTCTAGAGCCACGTAACTTATCCAAAATTTGTGGATCACGGATCAGTCTGGAAATGCGGGCAAGAGCCTTCAAATGGTCCGCGCCAGCAGTTTCTGGAGCCAGGAGAAGAAAAACTAAGTCGACAGGCTCATCATCAAGCGAGTCAAAATTAACTTTCTCATCCAGCCGTGCAAAAACGCAAATAATGCGGTCGATTGATGGTAATCTACCATGAGGAATAGCAACGCCTTGCCCAATACCGGTAGAGCCAAGTCTCTCCCGTTGTAGCAAGACATCAAATATATCTCTCTCATCCAATTCGGTTTTTTCAGCAGCAACACGGGCTAATTCTTGCAGCACGTGTTTCTTGCTTTTTGCCTTTAACGAAGGATAAACCTCCTCCGAAGACAACAAATCACCCAAATCCATTAAAACGCCTTCCAATAAACTGTCTAAAGCAGCAAACCTACTATCTTTTGCATCAGTATCTTTTGCTTTAGGGCCTTTTGCTTCAGTTCGACCCACCCATAAAGTGGCTAATTGACGACTTTATGTCATAAATAAAAACAAATTGTTTAAGTTCGCTCTATGACGGATCAATCCATCCGATGTTTCCATCGTTCCGGCGGTATACAATATTGATGCGCCCATGGCTAGCATTTCTAAATACGAGTACAGAGCTTTCTGCTAAATCCATTTGCATAACAGCGTCACTTACAGCAAATTCATTAATATTTGTTTCATTCTCTGCAATAATAATAGGCGTTTCATCTGGCACTTCTTCAGTATCTTCATTTGATTGAAGTACATAATCAAGAGCAGGTGTAGTAACCGGGGGGAGTGCATTCTCACTTGCTTTTTGATGATGGTTCTTAAGCCGTCTCTTATAGCGCCTGAGCCGCTTTTCAAGGCGCTCTAAGGCCGCATCGGCACTTGCATAGACATCATGGCTCTCTCCTTTTGACTGTAAATCCAGCCCGGAGCGCAAATGCAGTGAGCAATCAGTACGAAATTGCTTGCCATCCTTTTCAATGCGAACATGACCTGAAGTCGCATTGCCAATAAATTTATCTAACGTTTGATCAATACGATCTTCGATATAAAATCGCAGGGCTTCACCAACATCCAAATTTTTTCCAGTTACTTGTACGGACATATATTATTACCCTTCTTTTTGTTTCCACATACCTACAGTCTAAGTCAGTAAAGTCTAGTCAGTAAGGTCTTTAGTCAGCCAGAAAGTGAATTCTGACAATGGAAAACGGGCCCGAACCTTAATGATGTTATCAACAGTCCGAACTTAAGGTGAAAAATCACTTTTCAGCATTTACAAATATAAAATTGCCACAAGATGAGGTTTCTCCAGCCATATCCATAAAGTAGAGTATAGCAGCAATTGGGCAAAATTGTTGGTAAACTTAAAGGATTTGGAGTGTTTTTTTGTCTAAAAAACGTGAAAATGCACTGAAGGTTAAATAAGTTTTTCTATTCTTATCAATATGTTGCAGTTGCAAGTTGATAAGTCAGGTTCAGATGGGTTGTAAAAAACGAACATACAAGTTGTATAGCCTGTATAAGTTCTGTCATTTGATTTTAAATATAAATTGAAGAAGGTCAATATAACCTGTTTGAAAAACTTATAGCACCATTTGTTGGGCCATTTTCTTCTTCCGGCGTCGCTGTACTGATGACGGAATGCCCATAGCTTCTCTATATTTTGCAACAGTACGCCGAGCGATATCAATTCCTTTGTCTTTTAAGCTGGTAACCAGCTTGTCATCTGAAAGAATAGCTTCAATCGTCTCAGCTTCAATAAGTTGCTTAATATGATGCCTAACAGCTTCAGATGAGATCATGTCGTCTGAATCTGAAGACGAAATCGCTGAGGTAAAGAAATATTTAAGCTCAAATACACCGCGCGTCGTGCCGATATATTTATTGGACGTAACACGGCTAACGGTTGATTCATGCATATCAATCGCATCAGCAACGGCCCGCAAGTTAAGAGGCCGCAAATGTTCAACGCCATGACTAAAAAAAGCATCCTGCTGGCGAACAATTTCTTCAGAAACCTTCAAAATCGTCCGAGCCCGTTGATCAAGGCTTTTTACTAGCCAATTCGCGGTTTGAAAGCAGTCTTGTATGTATTCTTTGTCTTTTGAGCTTTTGGCAGTTCCAGAAACTGTTGTGTAATAACTCTTATTGATCAACACCTTAGGTAAAGTTTCACTGTTGAGTTCAATATGCCAGCTACCGTCATTTTTTTGCCGGACAAACACATCTGGTACAACTGATTGCACGGAAATAGCACCAAATTGCAAGCCAGGCTTAGGATTAAGCATCTTAATTTCAGCAATCATATCAGACAGATCTTCATCATCGACCTGACAAGCTTTTTTGAGGCCTGTAAAATTATGAGCGGCTAAAAGGTGAATATTTTCAAGAAGAGCTTCCATTGCCGGATCAAAATGGTTGAGTTCAATGAGTTGTAACTTCAAACATTCGCTAAGATCTCTGGAAAAAACACCCGTTGGTTCAAATTTTTGTAACTCTTTTAATACATCTGAGATGGAATCAATAGATGTTCCCATTTGCATGGAAATGGTCTCAAGAGAACCGCGCATATAGCCCTGCTCATCAACCATATCAATCATGTGAGAGGCGATAAGTCTTTGTTTATCATCAAGTTTTGATAATGATAGTTGGTCCCTCAAGTGATCGTGCAGCGTCGTTTCGCATGGGACAAAGTTCTCTAAATTATAATCGCTTCCACCACCAGAAGAGCTAACAGAACTCACGCGGTTTGTTTTCACTGAATTCCAACCCTGGTCAGCAAGGCTAGTCCGATCTGATCCAGCTAAATCCGGGTACATATCATCGGCGCGCATATCTAAATTAGCTGAAGGGTCTTCTTTTGTATTATCAGCTGACTTTGAAAGCCATTCATCTGATGATGAGCGCGTTTGAGGTTCAATATTTTGTTGTGGTGTTTCTGGTTCATAACTCGCCTGAGGCACGATATCAGCTTCAGGGTCTCGCGCTTCCAATAAAGGGTTGCGCTCCAATTCCCCCTCAACAAACTCATTTAACTCAAGGTTAGAGAGTTGCAAAAGCTTGATCGCTTGTTGCAATTGAGGCGTCATCACAAGTGACTGAGATTGTCTGAGTTCTAGTCGGTGAGACAGAGCCATTTTAAAATAAAGTCCTCAAAAATCTTCGTTAGGCAATATTCATACCAAAAGAGAATTTAACGACGATTAAGAAGAAAGACAAACTTTTAATTAAATGTCGATTTTTTCCTCAAGAAACGTGCCATCTCTCGGTATGACTTTAGCACGAAATGAATTTGAAGCAAAAAATCAGTGCACGGATAATAATGAAAAATAGATAAAAAGAGGCATACTTTAGCCAAACATATCGCCAAGATAGACACGCCGAACATCATCGTTGGAAACAATCTCTTGCGGCGTTCCTTCAGTGAGCACCTTACCATCATGAATGATATAAGCCCGATCAATCATCTCTAAAGTCTCACGCACGTTATGATCTGTGATCAAAACGCCAATGCCGCGATCAGTCAAATGACGGACTAAATCGCGAATATCGCCGATCGCAATAGGGTCAATACCCGCAAAAGGTTCGTCAAGAAGGATGTAGGACGGATCACTCGCCAAGGCCCGTGCAATCTCACAGCGCCGCCTCTCTCCTCCGGAAAGGGCAATCGAGGGCGATTTTCTCAAACGAGTGATGTTAAATTCGTCAAGTAAGCTCTCAATCTTCTCAAGCCGCTTCTTTTTGTTCTTTTGCGTC
>CAXIDO010000116.1:0-6902 GCA_964022745.1 uncultured Methyloligella sp.
GGCTCCCTCAGCGAGGAAGAATTTGTTTCTTCGCACGGTGAAGGGGTAATTGCTGCTTCGTCCAAGACTTTTATTCTTCAAGATTTTAGCCTGCATGAAGGTTTCGATTTGTCGAATAATTTTCTTGAGACTTTGTTGGCGCAAAGACAAGCTTATGGGGTTAAGAAATAGGTTCCTTATCTATTCTTTCCTATTTCATCTTGAAGTTATTTCTTATTCCTAAAAGAGCTAAAAAGATGAAAATGGCTGAGAGGAGAGTTTGGATGAACTCTGCGGTTAGAATGGTTTTGGGTATTTTTGGAGTTTGGTTTTCATTTGCTTCATAAAGAGCGCTGTACTTTTCTTTTATGATGCTTCTTTTGGTTGGGTCGGCACCGATGTAGAGAAAGCTTTTGTTTGCCGCGATGTAACCAGCTGAGAAGGCTTTGTCATATGTTAGTGGTGTTTTTGATGCTGTGAGGTGTAGGGTTGTCATTAGGCATATTAGAATTAAGAGTGCACCAATTGGACGGATGATGGAGCGGCCGTGATCTGAGGCGCAGCCATAGGCGATGTTGCCCCACCAAAAGGCAGAGACTAGTGGGCGGAGGTTCCAGCTGCCATCTTCGGTTCTGAGCGACCTGTCAGAACGGAGTTCACCGGCCCAGAAGCGTTGTTCGTTTTCATGGTCATGAGCTTGGATAGCGAGACGCTTGAGGGCTTGGTAAGAAGCTTTGATATCTGTGTGAATGTAAGTGGAAATTGAGTTTATGAAACGGGCTGGTGGAAGATTATCTCCCAACACTAGGTTATCAAGGCGCGGAGCTTGTTTGAAATTGGCTTGAATGAAGTTAGGAATTTCTTTATGAAACTTTGCCCTTTCAAAATTAAAAGATCTCTTGGAGTAGATTGAACTAAAGTCAGCATTAGAAAAAAATTCAGCCAAACAAAATTCTGTTTGGGAATTAAATTCAGAGTTATCAAACCATGTGTTTTTTGAAAATTTTGCCCCCGTGAAGTTTGTTTTGCTATTAAACGTGACATCTGTGAAGCTAACTTGATCAAAAAATTTACTGTCTATGAAATAAGTTTTGCCATAAAATGTCGTGTTATTGAAGAATGCCAATTGTCTAAAATTAGTTAAAGTAAAAATTGAAATATTTGAAAAAATACAAACTAGAAAAGTAGCCTTCCTTTTAAATATTGCTCCAGAAAAGTTGGTGAAATCTTTAAAAGTTGCATCAGTAAAATTGGTGTCGTGACAAAAAACACAGTTGTTAAATTCTGCAAATTTTGAGAAAATAGAGCCACTGAACTCAGTATGACCAGGAAAGATAAAATCTGAGAAATCGATATGATCTTTGAATTTGTGCGGTGTGTCAGCATTTGAGAAATCAGCTTTAGATTTTTCAAACCATAATTTAGTTTGGTCATTCCCAGGCACAGTAAGCCTGTGAGATTCAGTTTTAGCCTTCCACTCTCCAGCTTCCTCTAGTCTCTTCTTCTCCTCAAGCATTTCATTGGCCCATTTGTTCCAGGCTTCGACGCCTTGTTCGTAGAGGGCGAGGGTTTCTTCTCTGTTCATGGAGGGATCCTTGGGGTGATTGCTTTGGGTTTTGATCTTAGAGAGAGTTTACTGGATGACAAAGGGGCTGGCCCTTCTTATAGCAGAGGATTTTAACAGTTAAGTGCTGGAAGGGACCTTATCAACCTTAAGATGAATGTTTTTGTTATGGAAAACCAGAGTTTAGGAGTGTGTGCGGTTTGAAAAATAGTTTTTGTTAAGGGTTTTTCGGGTACGATTCTTGTGATTGATTCGGTTTTAATCGGTGATTTGCGCCTTTCTAAAGCTGGACCAAAAGAAATTATCCTCATGGATTTAACGTTTTGAGATGCGGGGGCTTTTCATGAACGCGTTTAACAAAGAACAGACCATTGCTGAGATTAAGCTCGCCTTTAAGCGGCTGAAGATGTCTCACATCGTCTCGCTCATGGATAAATATGGCTTGCCGTCTGTTTTAAAGGTTGGCTCGTTTCATGAAATTTATCTCCCTAAACGCTTAGAAGCGGCCTCCATGCATCAGCTTGCAGCGCTCAATGCTGCACTTCAGTCTCAATATCTGGTTGGTGGTGCTTTGGATGAGAAGTATGGTCTGCCGAGCGAAGAAGAAATATTCAAACTCTTCATTAGCCACTCCGTTGAGCAAGAAGAAGAAGCTTTGGCTTTAAAAGAACAGTTTGCTTATGGCGGCATTGATTGTTTTGTGGCTGGTGAAGACATTGCAGCCAACACGGAATGGTTGGTTGAGATTGTTACCGAGCTTGAAGCAATGGATGGTTTGCTCAGCCTTATCACTGACCGCTCAATTGAAAGTGTGACGTGCAACCAGGAAGTTGGTTTTGCGCTGGGTGCTGGCAAGCCAGTGGTTAGTGTGATGAACGAACAAGCTCCGCTTGGGCTTATTGGGGCCATGCAGGCCGTTGAGCGCAAAGAGGGTATGTCTGACAAGGACGTGGCTCTTGAAGTGATTGACGCTTTGATGAAACTACCACAATGGGGGCCACGTTTGACGAACCTTTTTGTGCGTCGTTTGGTGAGCTATGAAAGCCCGTCTGATAGTTTCAAGGTCATTGGGTTTTGCCGTAAGGCGCTTGCTTTTTCTAAAAACCTCACTGCGGGGCAGATTTTTGAACTGCGCAAGGCAGCGCGCGAAAATGACCAGATTGCTCGTTTTGCTTCTGGCCGAGGCCCAGAGCTGATTGAAAGCCTTTGTGTTGATTTTGAAACTAAGCTAGCGGTTGGGTAATTTCTTTTTGCCTCATGGGCTATTCCGTTGCCGTCGGCAACGGGCCCTCCGATGGGCAGCGCTAGCGCTGACGGTGCTGCGCACCTACGTTTTTCGTTCTCAGCTAATTGAACTTTTTGTAGGAGCGAGATTGTTGAAAATTAAAAAGGCTCAGTCTTTTTGTGAGACTGAGCCTTTTATATGTAATTCTATAAAACTACGAGATTTATTCGCTGCCGCGTTTTTCTTCGGCGTCACTACCGCGAGTGTCTGTTTTTTTCATTTTCTTTTCATCGGTGCCCGAGCCACGTTTTTCGTCAGCGTTTGAGCCGCGCTTGTCGTCGGCGTGTGAGCCACGGTGTTCTTTTTCGTGGTCTTTGTCTTTAATGGCGACCTTTAGTTTTTCAGTTGAGCCGTCTTTGAACTTCAATTGAAGGTCATAGGTTGCGCCTGGCTTTAGTTTTTCTTTCATGCTCATCAGCATGATGTGATTGCCAGCTGGTTTAAAGTGCAAGGTTTCACCTGGCTTTACGATGATGCCGTCTTTCATTTTGCGCATTTTCATGACACCATCTTCTTTTAGGTGGGTGTGAAGTTCTACTCTATCTGAAAGAGGAGAGCTGGCACCAATAAGGTGACGGGCTGTTTTGCCATTGTTTTTCAGGGTGAAATATGCAGCGCCATTGGGACCGTAATTCGGTTTGCCCCATACATGGCTGATAGAAAGGTTTGATGCGGTTTCTTTCATTTTTTCATCACCAGCGAATACAGGTGAACTTAGACAGATTAAAACAGCAAAAAGAGAAGAAAATAAAACTTTCATTTTTGATCTTTCGTAAAAATTTTTATCATTGATAAAAGGCAAAATGCCCACACTGATAAATTGGTTATCTTTTCAATGTGGGCACTTTGTGATTGTAGAGATAAATTTTTAGTTACTGCAAAACTTTAAAAAGCTTTTTGCCAACCAACTGTTAATGTGTAGTCAGTTTCCAGTTGTACACCGTTTAAGTCTTGATAAATCGGTGCGCCGAATTCAAGTGCAAAACGATGTCCTTCAAAACGACCTGATTGGACCATCATATTCACACCAAGAGCCAGGTCGAGGCGATCACCGCCGAAATTGTCCGGGTTTGCTGTTTGAACAGGGGCTACGATGCTAGGGTCGATGCCATCGATTTCTGCTTGAGTAATACCTGTTAGGCGCAGAGATGTTGAAATCCATGGTGCCCATTGATACGCGACCCAGCCGGTTAGTTCATGTTTATCACCAAAGCTGTAACCTTCGTCATTATCACCTAAGTGGAAGCGGGCTTTGTATTGTGCGCCATAAGAGAAATCACCCATGCGGCTTTGAACAGTCAAGCCTGGTAAAAGGTCCCATGTACCTGTACCAAGTTGCATTGGGTAGGGCAAGCGAAGGGTAGGGTTACCGCCCATTGGTGTTAGGACATCATCGCGTCTTGTTATGCTTGCCGTTGGGATGCTGAGGCCGCCATTGAAATGGATTTTGGTCGTGCCATCGTTATAAAGGCCGTAAAGACCGCCGATGTTTAGGTCGCCAATACCGCGCGTTCGTGTTTTGAATTTTCCCAATACATTTGTACCAGCGCCGCCCTGGTAAGTGATGTGTTCCATTTCTTTATCAATGACAGATAACATGGCCATTAATGTAAGATTATCTGTTGGGGCGAACATGGCACCGATCATGTGCATATCCATGGTCATTTCTGTTGGGACAACGCGAACTGTTTGTGGTTGACCAGGTGAGCCAAAAAAGCGGTTTGGAACTGTTGTGGCGATGGTATCTGTTGAGATGTTATCTGTGCCTTGCTGGTTTCCTTTCATGCCCATTGTCATGAAACGGTAAGACATCATGAACTCACCTTTTTTATGGAGATGATCGCCCATCACACCGATTGGGGCATGACCATCAGCGCGGTGCGTTTTGTGACCGTTGCCATCGTGGCTTTCATCGGCTTTTAGAGGGGCTGAGAAACTTAATGTTGCTGCAAGTGTTAGAGCAAGTGCGCTGGTTGTATTTGTAAATTGAAAAGACATAAAAAACTCCGTTGTAAAACTACAAAAGAGAACACGAAACACCCCGCAGTATGCTCGCATACTCCAAAGGTGTTCGGTTCTATTAATTTAGAAAATTGGGATTTTATGCGTGAACTGGTGGAGCACGCGGAGGCGGCCCCTGGGCAAGAAGTTTTGTTTTGAGAACTTCAACGACTGTGGGCCGGTAAATTTGGTTTAGGCCAATATAAATAACTTCTTCAGACTGAGGAGCAAGGGCTGCCATAGAACAGCTGCTTGCACAATGGAAACAGGTTTTGTTGAAAGCTTCATGTTGCTCTTGCTCAACTGGTTCACCATTTTCATCTAAAGAGATGGTTTTTAAGCCGAAGGCTGTGCAGATGGTTATTGCATTTGCGTTTGCAATATAACTGCTCGTCGCACAAAGAATGCTCGTGATTGCTAATTGCATAATTAGAACCATCAAAAGCGAATAACGCGTGCCAAGTTTTACTGATTTGGCAGTTTGCGTTTTTGTAGTGTTTATTTTTCTCTGTCTGAGCATAATGTTAAAATACCCAATTCCTGGTCTTCGACAAGTGTGAAATCGTCGCGATTGTCAAGTTTTTACAAACTATTGTGAATTCCACACAGTTTTGTAGTTTTACCCTTTGATTGGTATCAGTGCTCTTTAAATAAGGTCTTGATTTATATCAATGTTGAGGGTGGGCTTGACAGTTATTAGACGTCTTGTCAAAACAAGCCTTTATTTTTGAGATTAGGGCTTGTCTTTGATCTGAACGTGTTGTGCTAATCTTTAAATTTAGGGGTTAGCTTCAGCGTTATTTTCACCCCCAAGTTTTAAGGTTTTGGCTGCTATGGCAGAAACACACGAAATATCTGATTATAAAGTTGCTGCTCTTTATCATTTTGTCACTTTGGAAGATTTTGAAGCTTTGCGAGGCCCAATCACTGAATTTTGTGATGCGCGGGGAATCAAGGGAACCTTATTGCTTGCCAATGAGGGGATTAATGGCACTGTTGCTGGTTCTGTTGAGGCGATTGATGAGTTGATTGCTTATTTTAAGGTAGGGAATATTTTTAAAAACCGTTTCGCAGGGCTTGATGTTAAATATTCATACAGCACTAAGCCGCCTTTTTTGCGTATGAAAGTGAAGTTGAAACAGGAAATTGTGACACTGCGTGCGCCTGAAGCTAATCCGAATGAACAGGTTGGAACTTATCTAAACCCAGAAGAATGGAATGAGATTATTTCTGACCCAGAAATGGTCGTAATTGATACGCGAAATGATTATGAAGTTGATATTGGTACTTTTAAAGGTGCTGTAGACCCGAAGACAAAGAGTTTCACTGAATTTAAAGATTGGGTTTCTGACAATCTTGATCCTGAAAAGGATAAAAAAGTTGCGATGTTTTGCACGGGGGGGATCCGGTGTGAGAAAGCGTCCAGTTATATGATGGCGCACGGGTTTGAGGAGGTTTATCACTTAAAAGGTGGGATCCTGCGCTATTTAGAAGAGCAACCTGAGGAGGAAAGCCTTTGGGAAGGGGGCTGTTTTGTTTTTGATGAACGTGTTGCAGTGGGTCATGATTTGGTGCCGCAAGATTTTTTACTTTGCCATGCATGCCGTCAACCGTTGAGTGTTGAAGACCGTGCTGACCCTTTATATGAGCTTGGTGTGCAGTGCGCTTATTGTGCCACGACCAAGAGTGATGCGGAACGTGAGAGAGCTCGTGAGAGGCAAAAGCAAATGGTATTGGCCGCAGAAAAGGGGCTTGCGCATTTGGGGGACGAAGCAACGATTGCTGCGGAACGTCAACGGGAACTTAAAAAAGAAAATAAAGAAAAACAGAGACGAAAGAAGAAGGCTGGGTAATTCTTTTTCTCTCACGGGCTATTCCGCAACTTCGCTGTGGGGGCCCTCTGAGAGGCGAGACTTCGCTGGTGCTGGACCATATCCTGACGCGGAAGTGGCGTCACTCCTTTTTCGGGCAGCTAGTCTTTTTTGTTATGTGTAAAAGAACCCAACCCAAAGTGGGTTGAGTTCCTTTTTTATATTAACTTTGTCTAGTTTAGTGATCTAATTTAATGACAAG
>CAXIDO010000117.1:0-6891 GCA_964022745.1 uncultured Methyloligella sp.
TGAAAAACTTAGCAATCTCACAAGTTGCACCATGCCCCAAAACGCCAGGTTTCACCGCACCATCAAATAAGCCCATAACCCCTTCAACCACACAAAGAGAATTATCTCTTGTCATTGCACTGCCAAGAGAATTCAAAGTCTCAGCCCCCATAGCCCAACCGTCCAGATTAAAAGAAGGGGTACCACTTGCTACCTCATGAAATTGCGGATCGATATAATCCGGTCCAACTTTAGCAGGCGAAATATCAAATCCACGCCGTTTCAATGCCCGCATCAAACCGATCGAAAGTGTTGTCTTACCAGACCCACTATGGGGTGCCGCCAAAACAAACCCCTTCGCAAGTGAAGGAGAGCATGGTGAATGTGAAGGGGGTATTGAAAGCGTCATAAAAATCTCAAATTAAATAAAACAAAAGTCCAAAATGATAAACTCGCGTGCTGTACATAAGCTTTAAAGCCGTAATATCAGTCGGGTGGATTAGTCATCAAACTACAGCTCCAGCCATGAAAAACAATAGAAAAACCCCTAAATATCTGTCATTTTCTAAAAAACAAGTCAAAGCGGCCTCACTCATCATTGAAAACAGCCAGAAATGAATTATGAATGCATCTATGAAAAAAAACATTCTCATTCTTGGTGGGTCTTCAGAAGCCTTCAATTTGGCTGAAAAACTTGAAAATCACGAAAGTTATCATCCCATCAGCTCACTAGCTGGCCGAACATCTGTGCCTAGAAAACCTGCCGGCACTTATAGAACCGGCGGTTTTGGTGGTGTTGATGGTTTGGCGCAATATTTAAAACAAGAAACTATCTCGGCTATCATTGATGCAACACACCCGTTTGCGCAAAAAATAACAACCAACGCAAGCCTTGCTGCAAATAAAACAAACTGCCCCATCATCCATATCTCGCGCCCACCCTGGCAAAAGGAAAAAGGTGATAATTGGATCGAAGTGGCTTCAATGCAGGAGGCTGCTGAGAAAATAGCCCCCTCACATAGTCCATGCTTTTTAACAATAGGCCGTTTGGAATTAAGTGCATTTCTAAACCGAACAGATATTGAGTTCCTATGCCGCGCCATAGAGCCACCCAAAAGCACAGACCCAATCAAGCAAAATATTAGGATCCCCAAACATGGATACACGAGTAACGAAGATCAATGGCCAGAAAATTTTCGGTTTATATATGCCAAAGGGCCATATAATTATGAAAATGAGTTAAGCCTTATAAAACAACACAGCATAAAATCGATCGTCACCAAAAACAGCGGCGGAGATAAAGCCAAGGCCAAACTCGATGTCGCAAGAAACCTAGACATCCCAGTTATTATGATCAAACGTCCCTGCCCTCCGAAAGGCATTACGGTTGAAACTACAAACGAAGCTCTGACCTGGTTAGAAACTATTTAAAACGAATAAAGACAGAAATGATAATGACCAATCAAATTCAAAAAACTAAATGGCTAACCATCATCGGCTGCGGCACAGAAGGGTTCAATGGCCTCTCTCAAAAAGCGAAAGAAACAATTGAAACCGCCATTTACCTTTTCGGCAGTACAAGACAGCTTTCTCTCATAGAAGAAGAAAAGTCACCAAATGCAGTAAGAGAAATTTGGCCAACCCCTATGATGCCAAGAATAGAGGCACTCGCTGAACAAAAGCCAAATAACACTGTGATCATCGCAAGCGGTGACCCTCAATGTTGGGGCATTGGACAGCATTTTAGTGCGCACTTAAACAAAGATGAATTTGAGTGTCTACCCTCTGTCTCAATCCTCACACGAACTGCAAATATCATGCATTGGCCAACAGCAACAACACCAAGCATTTCATTATGCAGTCAACCGTTAGAAACACTCTCTCTCTATCTCCAACAAAACCAAAAAGTGATACTTCTTTCTGCTGGCAAGAACACGCCTGAAGAAGTTGGCCAGTTTCTAACCGAAAAAGGGTTCGGCCACTCAAAGATAACTGTTCTTGAAAATCTAGGAGATGAAACAGAAAGTATAAAATCGGCTAACGCAGATAACATCTCTGCAATCGGCCCCTTCAGCGCCCTTAATTCGCTTGCGATCCATTTAAAAGCAAATGATCAAGCAACATCACTGTCATGCCACCCAGGTCTACCAGACAACAGCTTCGAGCATGATGGGCAAATGACAAAACAAAATATGCGCGCCATCACGCTTGCCCACTTACGTCCAAACCCGGGTGAATTATTATGGGACATCGGCTCTGGCTCTGGCTCCATTGCAATTGAATGGCTAAGAGCAGGTGCATTGTTTATGGGCACCCCCTGCAAAGCAATCGGTTTTGAGAAAAACCAAACGCGATTAGAAAGAGCACAAAAGAATGCAAACAACTTAGGCGTACCTCACCTGGAACTTATTTTAGGGAATGCAGAAGAAAACATTTTAAAGGCTGAAGCTCCTGATGCCATCTTCATAGGCGGCGGCATCACAACCCCTGGCTTACTAGATAACGCCTTAAACGCTTTAAAGCCAGGTGGTCGTCTTGTTGCCAACACCGTGACGATTGAAGGCGCAGCCAAACTAATCCAAAACTACAAATCCCACGGGGGATCTTTAAGCCAAATTGCAATATCAAATGCAGACCCCGTTGGCCTCTTTCATGGTATGCGTCCCCAAATGTCCATCACCCAGTGGGTTTTTAAGAAAAGTGCTTAGGTACTACAAAAATGAAAAACCGTGAGAGAGAGAGAACTAACATTATGAAGGAGGAGCTCAGCCCTTTTCAGGCTGAGGGACATGGCGAAGCGACAGCGTAGCCCGGGGCAAGCCCCGCCCCTCGGAGGCCCAAGCGCCATAAGCGCTTGGAATAGCCGTGAGTGAGACAAAAGCACAGTTAAAAGCGAACAGGGCGAACACGATCAACCAATTCAAGATCATCATGCTCTTCTGTGCCAGGATCGTCAGGCGCAGGAGGAGCTACGAAAATTTTTGTTCTCTTGCGGCGTTTACGTTTTGATTTTGGTTTATTTTTCTCTTCAGTTTCTACTTTTTCAGCAGGACGTTTCACAGCCACCAAATTTGTACTATCAGTCTCTTTCTCAACTGAAGTATCATTCACACTTACATCATCATCAATTTCATTGTCTGTTTCTATCTTACTTTCAGACTTTTGCCCCTGCTCTAAAGGCTCAATGTCTTCTTCAATATCAACATATTCAGCCTCAGCATTCAGCTCACCTTGTTGCATCTCAGCAGAGGCCACAACATGATCATCTTCTTTGTCATCACTATCTATAGGAACAACGCCTGAAGTTTCATCAGAGTTTTTTTTATCTTTTTTTTCTACAAGCTCGGAATTAGAAGAAATATCCTCATCTTTATCTTTAACTACAGGCACCAAAACCATATCAGAAGGTGAGCTCTCACCTTCAGCAACATCAGCAGTTGCTTCTAAAGCTTTTTGAGCTGTCAGTCCTTCAGCCGTAACCAAGTCAGCCAATAATTTTTTAAGCGTATGGGTTTCTTCACTGATGATATCATCCTCAGGCGGTACCTTCCACTCAAAGCCATCAAGCTTGTGACTAATAGGTGAAAGAGCAGACCACTCGTCTGCCACCACACCATCAGCAATCCATTGCGGATCTGGCATGGCATGAATGCCTCTAGCTAACCATTCTTGAACAGAGCCAATGTCACCGCCATCAGCCGCTTCAATCCGAGCCATCAACGTACAAACCCTTTGTGTCGGTCGGCCTCTTGTGAGAGGACCAAGCGCTTCACGCGCAGATGCCCAATCTTGAGCTTCAATGGCAGCTGTGCCAACTGCAAGAGCTGCTTCTTTATGACCAGGTGTTAATCGCGCTAAAGATTTTATCCGATCAAGCCGGTCTCTCACACTATCACCAGGCCGAGCAAATGCACTCACAACCGCTAAGTCTGGATGGGGTGCCAATTTCCAACATTTGCGAAGCACCTTGAGCGCAGGCGACATTTGACCTTTAGAAGCATAAACCCGCCCAGCAACAACACTTGCAGGAATAAGGGCCGGAGCCAAACGACTTGCCTCTATAGCAAGCTTCAAGGCTTCATCCATGTCACTATCTTCAAGATCAATAGCCAAAGCAGTTAATAACACAGCACGTTGGCGTTTAGCTTTCTTAGCTTGTACATGGCCATTACTGGTTGCAATTTTTAAGGTATCTAAAGCTGCCCGCCATGCCCGTTTCTTACATTGCAAATCAAACAAGCCAAGTACTGCCCATGATAAATCTGGCCGCCTTTGAACAGCACGAGCTGCATATTGAGCTGCCGCTTCAATCTCATTTTGCTGCAAGGCAAGCATATAGAGCCCGCGTAAACCAAAAATTTCAGTATCAGAAGCAGCCAGCATGCTTTCGTAAAGTTTTGTTGCTTGTTGGATATCGCCCTTTAATTCAGCTGCTTGCGCACGCAGCATCAAAGTCATCGGATCATTCGGTAATGTTTTCTTGGCTTGCATCGCATAACGCTGCGCCATGATATCATCACCAGAGCCAAGCGCGATTAAACCGCTACTTAAAGCATCAATGCCTTTTTTCTTCTTTTTTACCGAAAGGTAACGAGAGAAAGCTTCCGGAGAACTCATAATCATCCGAAATACAGACCAAATCACCATTAACAAAAGAAACGCTGCAAACAAGGCCAATATGACAGACCTGAGAGAGGGTTCAATTTGACCACCCGCCCATTGAATAGTCAGATCACCCTCTATGAGTGAAAGACCATAGGAAATGCCTGCAATTACCAATATGTAAAAGAATATACGAAACATCTTTCGCTCACCTTTTTAAAACCGTCAAACGTTCAAGTTAAGAGATAAATCCATCTTGAACAAAATTACTCTTCAAACAAAATTCTAAGCAAACCTATTAAGATTTCGGACTTAAAGAATTTAATAGCTGATCTTCAAGCTTTCGCATTTCAGCCTCAACAAACAAACGTGCTTCAACTTGTTTTAACCATGGTGTCATCACTTGTTTAGCCTGGCCATCAAGCGCTTGAGCTTCTTTCAAAGCATCTTCAACGTGACCGTCTTTAAACTTATGCTCAACACGAGCAAGAACAGCCTCAGCTGTCTCCCCTTTAACATCACCAGTGCGGCGATACTTAAAGGCTGTGCGCGCTTTATTCACCAATTGATCCCAGCTAAGTCCATCAATTTTTTTCGCATCACTCTTGGCCAAAGCCTTAATTGCTAGTTCTGGAAATGTATCGAGCAAAGCCTGTTCATTGGGCACACCTGTTTCACTTAACCCTTCAAATGAAGAAAGGTTTACATCGGCACCAGCCAATTGCTTTACAGTTTGCAGCTCAGCGGAAAAACCTTCACCTCGATCCATTCCGCGTTTTAGATTTGCAAACGCAATAGCCAGCGCGCTCCGGCGAGCACTTGCTAATGCTTCAGCCTCTCGTTTGGAAAAGAGAGCAATCTTCTCATCAATCTCAGTAAGAGCAGAACGTAAAGGGGCAAGTTCAGTACCCAATTTCGTAGATGAAACAGACGCACCCTCAACGCTCGTCAAAGTGCTTTTAAGTTGATCAAGGTCGGTAACCAGCTTTGATGATTGAGCATCTAAAGTAGCAACCTTCTTTCCAAGTGTATCAGTTTTTAATTTCACACCTTCAAGCTGGCTAAGTGTCTCTTGTTCGGCAATCGCTTTAGACACTTGCTCAACTTCTCTACGCAAGCTTTGCTTAAATTCTGTTTTAATGCTTTTTAGGTCTGCATTAACTCGTTCTTCGATTTTATTAAGTTTAGTTGCTATAGCTGTAACCTGTGCTAATTGGTTCTTTTGACCATCCTCAGAATTTCCAAGAACCGATAAATCAGCCAAAGTCTTTTCAAGCTGCTGTACCCGTCCAGATAATTTCTCATTACTAGAAACAGCCTCAATCTTAGATGAAAGACTTGAGATCTGTTGCTTCAGACCTTCAGCTTGATTGTTTTCAGAAAAGTTCTGTAGTTGTTTTTCAAAACCATCAATACGACTTGCAAGTGTAGAACTATTTTGAATTTCACCTGATGTTACCAATTGCGGCATGAATTGCTGACCAACCAATGCCAACACCGCACCAATGATCGCAGCAGAAAATGTTTTAAAAAATGAGCCAGAAGATTTCTTTTGTTGGGAAAGAACAAGTTCAGTGATTTGCTCAGCTGTAAGTTCAGGTCCACCATTTTCAGGCCCATCCTCAGCTTTATTACCATCTGAGGTAGAAGTGGTTTCCCTAGCACTTTTCTCTTTCTCAGCTTTAGGAGAATCTTTTTTAGTCGCTTCTTTATTCACGGCCTCAGTGTCCATTTGAGCTTCTTCTTCTGTTGAGCTATCTTCAATAGCTTCAGAACTGACTTTTTCAGCTTTTAAATCCAAAGTAGCAGCCGGTTTCTTAGTTCGGTTTCGACCCCGGTTTTGATCACGCCTGACCATATTTAACTCCAAACAAAATTAACAAACAAAAAGAACCCAATGATTACACTCTTAATATAATCATTTGCACCTGATCTGAAAATGGCAATTCAGAAAAAAATTGCTTCCCGAATAGAGAAACAAAAAAAGAAAAATCAGGACATATGAAAAATTTTCAGAGTGAACAATGAACCCTACCGAGAAAATAAGGCCCAAATATAAAATATTCGTCACCAAATCTCATTTTATTTCAATATTTTAACGCTCAAATTAAAGAAGTTTGCCTTTATATGTGGCAAAATAGATAAGAAGGGGTACTCTATTCCCCAAATGTTTCTTTGATACAATCAATCATATGTGATTGAGATGGAAATGAAGAGATCCGAATAAATGGAAGCTCAAACCCAGACTTAAGATCAATCAGCTCACGTTTTAAAACATCAGCCACTGCATCTGAAAGACAAAAATGCTGA
>CAXIDO010000118.1:0-6842 GCA_964022745.1 uncultured Methyloligella sp.
CCACTATGAAGCTGATCTTAACAATGGTGTAGCTACAGAAGACTTCGTAACTGTTGTTACTGGTGCTCGCATCAAGTTCTAATTGTTAGAAATACCTCGATCCATTACTCAAGGGCCTCCATTAGGAGGCCCTTTTTTTTATTCTTGGTTCAATTTTTTATTTTTAGGGACCTGTTTATAAGGTGCTGACCGTAGCATAGTACCTTGACGTTTTTGTGATCTGTGAATGTGACAGGCTATATAGCTGTAATTGCTATATATTCTGTAATGCGAATGTTTCTATATTGCGGTAAGTATGCTTTATTAAACGATTTTTCAGTGTGGTAAAAAGCCACACGCGCTGTGATTTTATTGTCACTCGGGTGGCGGTTGTCGTGTTGATTACTATTTTGTGACTTGCAACTGACTAGTTGGTAAGGCACGTTTTCCCATGTGATTTGCTACTGATTTGTAACTCACATTGATTGCTGAAAGTTCTGAGTAGAAACGTTTTATTTTTAAATCATTATAAAACTAAAAAGCTCTCTAACTTTCTGTAGGAAACTGAATATTAAAATAATTTTTAATCTTTAGTTATCCAAAAAAAGTGGTTTTCAATCGCCAAGGCGATTTTTGAGATCACTGTATCTATATCTGGAGAAAAAACCTTATGATCGGGGAATTTATGAAAACGAAACTTTCAATCGCAGCACTTGTTGCTGGTGGTATGATGGTTGCTACAACAGGTGCTGCAAGCGCTGCTGACTTAGGTGGTGATTGCTGTGCAGACTTAGAGGAGCGTGTAGCTACACTTGAGGCTACAACAGCTCGTAAAGGAAACCGTAAAGTTTCTTTACAAATTTATGGCCAGGTAAACCAGTCTCTTTTGATTTGGGACAATGGCAGAGATAGTGATGCTTACGTTGTCGACAATGACAGCTCAGCTTCTCGTATTGGTTTTAAAGGTAAAGCTAAGATTGATCATGATTGGTCTGCTGGTTACCGCATCGAAATCGGTACATATTCAGCCGAATCTGATCGTGTTGATGAAAATAATGATGATGGTGACGGAAACCGTTTGGATCTTCGTCGCTCAGAAATGTACATCAAAAGCAAAACACTTGGTAAAGTCTCTTGGGGCTTAACAAGTCACGCTCTTGATTCAACTACGACACAAGACTTAAGTGGTACACATGTTGTAGCCCGTAATGGTGGCCTTCGTTATATTGAAGATTTTGCTATCCTTAATTCAAACGGTGCAGCTTCAACAGCTGATTGGGGTGCTATTTTTGATGGAGACACAGAACTAGATCGCCGCAATGTCATTCGTTATGACACACCAACATTTGCTGGCTTTAAAGTTAGCGCATCTTGGGGTGAAGATGATGAATGGTCAGTAGCTGCGTTCTATAAAGGTCGCTTTGATCAGTTTAAAGTTAAAGCTGCTATCGGTTATGGTGAAGACCAAGAAGGTACTGGCGGAGCTGTTAGTGAGAATTTTAATGGTTCTGCATCTATCATGCACACACCTACAGGAATTTTCGTAACAGGTTCAGCTGGTGAGAAATCTAAAGGTGATGGTGTTGACGAAACTTTCTACCAAATTAAAGCTGGTGTTCAACAAAGATGGAACGCTCTTGGTAAAACGACACTTTACGGTGAATATGTAAATGGTGAAACTGACGATGTTGGTGAAGGTGACATCTACGGTTTTGGTGTTGTTCAAAAAGTTGACGCTGCTGCAATGGAACTTTATGCAGGTTTCCGTCACTATGAAGCTGACCTAAACAATGGTGTCGCTACAGAAGACTTCGTAACTGTTGTTACTGGTGCTCGCATCAAGTTCTAATTTAGTTAAAACCTAATTTTTCTATAAAAGGGCTCTCATTTTTGAGAGCCCTTTTTTGATTCTGCTGCAAATTAAATAAGGCAAAAACATGACGAGCTGTCATATTCCTGTTGTAAATTTATCATTGTGTTTTGTTGGATAAATTGGCTAAAGGTGATTTTTAATTGCAATTCAATAGGTTGTACTATTTAACTAATTTCTTGCAAAAATGGTAAATAAGGCGCATTTTATAGACACAGGGGATTGGGGTGATTGTCTGTATTTGTGTAAGAGGTCAGGTTCGTGAAACCTTTAGTATTTATAAGTGCGCTTGTGTTTAGCGCAGCTTCAACCTTTGGAGTTACAGAAGTATTCGCTTTTCAGGAAACTGAAATTGTTGTTACTGAACAGCCACTGCTTAGTGATTCTGGGGTTAGTGGTTCTCTCAAAAAATCTAAATCTGAATTTAATACGCCAAATTCTGTAGCCTCAGATGACGATGAGCGTACTTCAATACGTATACCTGGGTTTGGTGTTGTAGGAACGGTGCCAAAATTAAATTTTGGATTAGAACTTTTATATCGAGATGAAGAAGAGGCTGGCATTGTTGGTCAGAGTGAGCCCGATGATCTTTCAATCAAAGGTACATTGAAGCACAAGTTCTAAGTATAAATGTTTTAAAATTGTCTATTGATTAAATTCAGTTTTGTGTATTCCCTAGCCAAGGGCTTGAGGTTTAGACAATCATCTTTTGATGTTTATCTTTTATGAGGCCGCAAGGCCTTTTTTTATGTCCGCTTTTCATGTGCGATTGTCAGTTTTTGTTTGGGGTGTTTTGTTATGGAATTAGGATTAAGTTTTTCTCTTTTAGATCCGAATATATGGGGTGGATTGTTGGCTTTGATTGCCATGGAGATTGTACTTGGTATTGATAATGTTGTTTTCATTTCGCTTATTATTGCAAAAATAGATGGAAAAAAGCGTGAACTGGCTCGTAAAATTGGTCTTAGCTTGGCTTTGATTTTGAGAATTGTTCTGTTACTTGGAATTAGCTGGGTTATTGGTTTGAAGGAAACAGTGATTTCCTTTGCAGGTTATTCCTTCTCTTGGAGAGACCTCATTCTGATTGGTGGCGGATTATTTTTGTTAGCGAAAGCCACACAGGAAATCCATAATGATATAGAAGGTGACGGTGAGCATCATTTTGGTGCATCGAGGTTCTTCTTATTGATCATTCTTCAAATCATTTTTATCGATTTGGTCTTTTCAGTAGACTCAATCATTACCGCCATTGGTATGACAGAGCATGTTGAGATTATGATTGCTGCTGTGATTTGCGCAGTGATTGTGATGTATTTTGCTTCCAAACAGATATCAGACTTTATTGAGGAGCACCCATCCAGCAAGATTATTGCTCTGAGTTTTCTCTTGTTAGTCGGGGCGGCGCTCATAGCCGAAGGTTTCCATGTTCATATCCCTAAAGGGTATATTTATTTTGCTATGGGGTATGCTGCGTTTATTGAAGATCTCAATATACGGCGCCAGGGTAAAAAGGTAAAATAACGTATTTATATCTGTGTAAGAATTTAGAGTAACATCTTAGTCGTTTTAACTTTTCATATTCTGAGATAAGTCAGTGAAGATTTCAAAGTCTTCAGGTTTGTTGATGTTAAAGAAGGGGTCTATTTTTGTATCCTTAATGATTTGATCTTCAAACTCTACAGCGCTGTTTGGATGAGTGTTTGTCCAGGCTCTTATTTTTCTCACGCCGGCTTTTAATTGGGCTTCCAAATCAGAAGCAAACTCAATTGGCCATAATCCAAAAATAGGATGATGCCAACCGCCAGATTTTGCGAGGATGACGGCATTTTCATTTAAGTCGTTGGCGTGTTTGATCATTGTCTGGGAAAAATCATCTGGAAATAAAGGGCTATCAGCTGCAAGAGACAGGATATGTGTATGGCCAGGGTGGTTTTCTTTGGCCCAATTCATTGCTGCGAGAATGCCAGCAAGCGGTCCGGCCAACGTCTCTTCTTGACCTTTGGGAGTTGTTGGTGCTGCTTTGATGAGAGGGTCAATGATAATTGGTTTGTTGTAAGCTTCTAAACGTGCCGGATCACCATTTGCGCTAATTAATACGGAGTTGCATTGTTTTTCGAATTTCTCAATGACTAAGCTTAATATTGTTTTGCCGTTGATCTCTTTTAAGAATTTATCGCCGCCACCCATTCGTGTTGATTGACCGCCGGCCAGAATTACACCAGTTATCATGTCATTTTTCAGGATGGCTTTTTTCATAGAGAGGAGTTCTTTCCCGAGGTCTATTGATCTAGACCTTTTGTTTAGCGAATGACTTGTCTAATGAGATATTAGTTAGACTGCTTCTTTTGCAGTCTGTATTTGATCTGTTTCATTGTCAAAGCAAAGACGGTCAAAACCCGAGAGGGCGACAAATCGTTTTCCTCTAGCTCGACCTAGAAGAGTGAGGTTGGCAGCTTTGCCTAGCTTTACAGCCCATGCAGTAAAGCCTGATCTTGAAATTAAAATTGGTATCCTCATCTTCACGGTTTTTATGACCATTTCACTTGTTAGGCGTCCTGTTGTGTAGAAATATTTATCATCCGGGTTGATGTTATTCATAACCATATAACCTGCAATTTTATCAACAGCGTTATGGCGGCCGACATCTTCCATATATATGAGTGGCTCTTCTCCTTTACAAAGGACACAGCCATGAATGGCGCCGGTTTTTAAGTATAGTCTTGGTGTCTGGTTGATGGTTTTTAAAAGAGGGTAGAGTGTGGAAACGTGAATAGGTGTGTCTGTGGCTAATTCAATGCCTTCAATGTTTTCAATTAAATCACCAAAAATCGTTCCTTGACCACAGCCTGAAGTTTGGATCTTGCGTTTTAATTTTTGTTCGAAATTAGTTTCTGTCTTTGTGCGAATGACAATTGTTTCTATATCTTCATCATAGTCAATTGCAGTGATTTCATCTGCATTGGGCAGCATGTTTTGATTGAATAAATAACCAACAGCAAGAAGATCTGGATAATCACCAATGGTCATTAGTGTGACGATTTCTCGAGAGTTAAGGAAGACAGTGAGAGGGCGTTCTTCAATGATGGGAGCGCTAATTAGTGAGCCTGTGTGATCCAATGCTTCGAGATCTTGATAGAGCTCTTTATTCTCTGGATTTGGTTCAATAATGTTACAGCTCATGTATGGATCACCTTTATGCTTGGTCTTTAGTCAAAGTATAGAGGTGGAAATGGAAACAAAACAAGAGGTTTGGGAGGCTTTTTCTGAACTCTTGAGAGATTAATTTTCGTACTCTTTTTAACGTGGACATTATGACACCTAATTTAGACAGAATGTCTACATTTTAGATGAAAGTTTGAAGTTTCATCATTTTCTCTACATATTGGAAGATATGTTTGACTGATTGTTTTTTACATTTGAGGAATGAAAAAGAATTTAGAGATGATTGAGGTTTTGTACTTTTAAGCGCTCTGGTTTCGTTTTCCTATCACTCATAGAGTACCTTATTCTTGTTGATTATCAGCTTAATGCCTCATTTCCATTATAAATTAGATTATAATATGATTGTAAATGTAAAGTATAACTATGAAAAATAATTAAACGATGGTTTAAATGTGGGGATGGTAATGGCGCAAATTGATCAATCTGATGATATGCAGATGGGTGGTAGTTGGAGAATTTCTGCCTGGGTATGGTTTATGAGTTTGCTGAACCTTGTTCTGATCCTTACTCTTGGTTATGTTCTTTGGAAAGTAATTCCTGGAGGGGATAATTTGCAACGTGTTATGCAGGAGCGAGACCGCATAGTACAAGAGCGTGACCTGGCAAAATATCAATACAGCCAAGAGGTTGCTCAAAGAAAAATCATGCTTGAGCAAGCTAAGAAAGACCGCGACCAGGCAATCATTTCGAGGAACCAAGCTATTATTGAACGTGATCAAGCTTTTATTCAGAGAGATAAAGCTTTTGATGAACGTTATAGAGCAATGATAAAACGTTTTGACGAAGCTTCAAAGACGTTGAATGCTCTTGATAGCCAACTCACATTAGCGCAGGAAAACCAGAAAAAGCTCGGTGTTCTTTTGCTTGGGCAAACTGATAGCTTTAATGCGACTGTTAACAAGCTTGAGGAATTGAGTAATGCGCTGCCGAGATAAGTTTCTTGTTTTACTGCTCAGTACCTACATGGTTTTAAATTTTAGTTCTGTTGTTGTGGCAGCAGAAGAAGCTGGAGATATTCAGAGTATCATTGAAAAATGGGACCGTATGAAGGCTCGCGTTAAAGCTATTAAAATTCCGAAAGATGACACCATCAATGTTGTCTATCGGAAAGAGCCTTTTGAGTATGTTGAGACGATTGAAGTTTTAACTGGATCTGGGCGTTTGCCGCTCAGAGGTGTTGCGTTTGATCTAGAGAAGAGCCGTGTTGTTGTCATTCAGAACTTATTTGGTACAGCAGGTGCTCAGCTTTCATCATCAGCTGAATTGCAATTTAAAAAAATGCTAAGAAGTTTGTTGCCGCGTCAATCATTGCAAAAATCATTTGAACTTGAGGTTGTGGGTTTCACAGATATTCAAAATTTTGGAGAGGCCTTCACACATAAAAACTGTGATTTTACAGAGCCGCGCAATAATGCCTGTTTGGGATTAGCGCGGGCTAACAATACAACAGTTACATTAGATGAATATGTAAGGCGTACACTTGGTTCACAATTGCCGATCATTAAGAAGTATGACCCAGACCCTTTGATGCATAATTTAAATTTAAGGTCTAATGGCAAAATTTGGAAAGCAACGGGTGCAGGGGAGACAGCTGCTGAAATTTCTCAATTACTCTCATTTGAGTTAAAGCCGAAAAAAAACTATAGCAGTGACGATATTAAGAAAATTAGAGCCGAAGCGAATAAGGTTATCAAACGGATTGGCTCTAACTTTGAGAATTTACTGCAACCGTTTCGTTGTGCCATTGTAATTGCTTGGCGCAGTTAGAAGA
>CAXIDO010000119.1:0-6840 GCA_964022745.1 uncultured Methyloligella sp.
TATGTCTGTAACCGAGACGGCGGGACATTTAATATCTGCTTTTGGTGGGCGGGCACGGGCTTATGTTCAGGTGCAAAATGGTTGTGACCATCGGTGTACATTTTGTATTATTCCGTTTGGGCGAGGGCATTCACGCTCGGTTCCAGCTGGTGAAGTTGTGCATCAAGTGTCTCATCTTGTAGATGAGGGTTACAAAGATATTGTCATCACTGGAGTTGATATCACGGCTTATGGGCGTGATTTGCCTGGGGAGCCAAGCCTTGGCAAGCTTTGCCAGCAAATTTTAAAGCATGTGCCTGAATTAAAGCGATTGAGAATTTCATCAATAGATTCTGTTGAAGCTGATGATGCTTTGATGGATGTCATCGCGAATGACGAACGGTTGATGCCTCATTTGCATCTCTCACTGCAAGCTGGTGACAATATGATTTTGAAACGCATGAAACGGCGTCATTCACGTGAAGATGCGATTGCGTTCTGTAGTCAAGTGAGAGAGCTTAGACCCAATATTGTTTTTGGTGCTGATATTATTGCTGGTTTTCCAACTGAGACTGATGAGATGTTTGAGAATAGTTTACGTCTTGTGGAAGAATGTGGGCTTACCTTTTTGCATGTGTTTCCTTTTTCTCCGCGGCCAGGCACACCAGCAGCTTTGATGCCGCAAGTGACGAAGGCTGTGATTAAAGAGAGAGCTGCACGGCTGCGCGCGCTTGGAAATGAGCGGTTACTTTCTTATATGGAAACACTGGATGGGCAGCCGGTTGAGTTATTAATGGAGCGTGGTCAAATGGGCCGCGCAGAGAATTTTATTGAAGTTCAGTTGGATGGTCCTTATCAGCCTGGAGCGATTATTCGAGCTAAGGTGAGACGGCAAGAGGACGGACAATTGAAAGGTGAGGTTTTGGCATGAGCGGTGACGGGAACAGCGGTGAAAAGGAAAAGGGAAGTGGCTTGTTTGGGCGTCTTTTTGGAGGAAAAAAAGAAAAAGAAGTTTTAGATGTTCCTCTGAATGAAGTTGATGGTGCTACAGATCTTGCTGGCCAAACTCAGGGAGAGGAAGCAAGCGAAGAGATTTCTTTAGGTGATGAAGTCGCCGATGAAGAGGTTCTCTCAACTTCTCTAGAGCAAACTGAGCCTGTTGTTTCACATGATGAAACCCAAAAAGAGCCTGAAACCTCACCGAAAAAAGGGTGGTTCTCACGTCTGACGTCTGGTTTATCTAAATCGTCTTCAAAATTAACTGAAGGCATTACCAGTATTTTCACTAAATCCAAATTGGATGATGAGGCTTTGCAGGATTTAGAAGATCTGCTCATTCAATCTGATTTGGGTGTGGCAACGGCCATGCGAATCACTGATCAATTGTCTTCTTCGCGCTATGATAAAGAGATTTCAGGTGAAGAAGTTCGGCAAATTTTATCCAATGAGGTTGAAACCATCCTTAAACCTGTCGCACAACCTTTGGTTGTTAAGGGTGAAAATAAGCCACATATCTTGCTTATGGTTGGTGTAAACGGGGCCGGTAAAACTACTTCAATTGGCAAATTAGCGCTGAAATTTAAGAACGAAGGACGCTCCGTTATGCTCGCTGCCGGGGACACGTTTCGAGCGGCTGCAGTTGACCAGCTTAAGGTTTGGGGTGAGAGAACTGGGGCTGGATTTGTCTCTGGTCAGATTGGTGCTGATGCATCCGGGTTGGTGTATGACGCTTTGGAAAAAGCCAGAGCTGAGAACACAGATATTTTGATGATTGATACGGCTGGTCGGTTGCAAAACAAGGCTGATTTGATGGCGGAGCTTGAGAAAATTGTTCGCGTAATAAAGAAGTTTGATCCAACTGGTCCGCATGATGTGTTGCTAACTTTAGACGCAACCACTGGACAGAATGCTTTGAACCAAGTTGAAATCTTTCAAAAGATAGCCGGTGTTACCGGGCTTATCATGACCAAGCTGGATGGTACTGCTAGAGGTGGTATTTTGGTGGCGATTGCTGAGAAATATAAGTTACCTATTCATGCGATTGGTGTTGGTGAAACCATTGAAGATATGCAACCATTTGACCCTTCAGATTTTGCCAAAGCGATTGCTGGAGTGGCTGAATAGTAATTGATGAATTGTATATAAAACACAACAATAACAAAGGATTAGTTGTTATGAAATTGTTTAAGCTCTTTTTAGAAATGACGCCTTTGGTAATCTTCTTTATCACCTATAAATATATGGGTTTGATGGAGGCAACGGTTGCTTTAATGATCACCACGACACTTTCTATTATAGTGTTTTGGTTTGTGTTTAAAAAAGTGGCGACAATGCCTTTAGTTACTGCGGCTTTGGTGCTTGTTTTTGGCGGCTTGACTTTATATTTCGATGACACTTTCTTTATAAAAATCAAACCTACAATTATTTATTGTTTGTTTGCTGCTGGCCTTTTAGGAGCGTTGGCTTTTGGTCGTTCTTTAATGAAGACAGTTTTGGGAGAAGCTGTTGAGTTGACCGATCGAGGCTGGTTTAAAATGAGCTTGCATTGGGGTTTGTTCTTTTTGTTTCTAGCTGGCTTGAACGAATATGTTTGGCGGAGTTTTGATGAGGAAACATGGGTGCAGTTTAAGGCCTTTATGTTACTTCCTTTGACGCTAGGTTTTTCTGTTCTGGAACTGATTATTATTCGGAATGAGATTATCTTGCCTGAGGAGGAAAACTCTGAAGAAGCTAATTAATTTGAGCTCTTTATTTGAAAAGATACTTTTTTAATCATCACGTTTTTCTCATAAAATATATACAACTTAAGGTTAATTACCTGTTGACATTGCGCGTATAGGGAGTAAATATTCAACCTATAGGTGTATATGTGTGGCCTAGTATCCAATCGAAGTTTTTGTTAGGGATAATGGATTTAGCCTTAAGATCTGATGATATTACTGAATAAGCACTATGTTTTTTGATTTTTAAATTTGGATGACTTATTCACTATCTTCTTATCGACGTGAAAGACTTAATCTTTATTTTCTTTATACAAAGAACTTCCCTTAAAAATGGGGACTATATAAATGTTAATCGGAGATACAACTTCTGAAGATAAAGAGTTAGAAATTTCAGCTATCCACCTTTTGCATAGAGCAGGACAATGTGCAGGTGATGTCTTTGGTCAAAAGGTAAAATTTGCAGGTTTAACTCCTCGTCAGTTTACGATTTTAAAAACGGTTGCTAAGTATGAGGGCTTAAATCAGACGGATCTTGTGGATCGTACTGGTGTTGATCGGTCAACTCTTGCGGATATAGTGCGGCGGATGTTGAACAAAGGTTTGATTAGTCGTAAAAGAATGACGAATGATGCAAGAGCTTACGCTGTTTATGTTACCGATAAGGGGCGGGCTATCTTAAATGAGGCGATGCCTGCTGCAGCTGATGCTGATAAGAAAATTTTATCTGCATTACCTGCGGAACAACGCGAGATTTTTTTGGACACTTTGAGCCAGATAGTAGAGACTATACATAGTGCTCGTATTCATCACTAGATCCTGGCGGAGAAGGTTTATACCTTTTGTGATGTTATTGAGCCTGCGGGGAAGGGTGGAGCCTGCGCCAGAAATTAATAATAATTTTTGCTATTCGCTTCACCCTTTTTTCAAGTTTAGAAATAAATTGGAAAACAAGCCTGAAACGCTTTTGTGTTTTGGGCTTGTTTTTTTTAACTTAGTTTTGTTTTTTATCGGTTGTGAAGAGATCTAGCATTTTTTTATGATGAGTTTCACTGCGATGTACCCATATTACCAAACCGATTAATGTGAAGAATGAGATGCCGTAGCAGGCAATTATAAAGTTTGCATATGGTCCTAACTCAAGCATTTGTCTTCCTTTTATCTTTTTCTTTCAGTTTGTTAGTTTCTTAGAACAGCAATATCGATTTTACGAAACACGATCTAGATTTTCTTCTTCTCTTCTGGTGGCGTCAAAGGCGTGTTTGCGCTGTTGTGAAATTGTGCGGCGTCTGTAAATTTCTGCGCGCATTGCTTTCATGTGTAAATAAAAGAAAAGCGTGGTGTATGAGATGGCCATGATGAAAAGCGGGATGAGGAAGTCTGTTGCCACTTGGCCTTCGAAAATTCCTGCTTTTTGGTGTAGAGAAGATTGTTGCCATTCCACTGAATATTTGATGATGGGTAGCAAAACTATGCCTACAATGGCTAGTAGTGCTGTGATTTTTCCGGCTTGAGTTTCTTCTTCGATAGAGCTTCGTAATGTGATTAGGCCAATAAAAAGAAGAAAAAGAATGAGAACAGAGGTCATTCTTAAATCCCATTGCCAATATGTGCCCCAATCAGGCCGCCCCCATAATGAACCTGTTACAAGGCATAGAAATGTTATTGTTGCGCCCAAGGGGGCTGCAGCTTTTGCTGATACGTCAGCTAAGGGATGACGCCAGATGAGAAGACCGATACTTGAAGTGGCAACGATGGCATATGACATCATTGCTATCCAAGCTGCAGGGACATGGACAAACATAATGATGACTGTTGATCCCATTTCTTCATCAAGAGGGGTTTTAAAAAAGGTGTAATATAGCCCAGTTGCGAAGCCAATAAGGGAGATAACCCCTAGCCAAGGTAGAATGTAAGCGCTGTATTTTATGAATTGGCTAGGATTGGCTAAAAAATTGAAAAGATTACCTAAGCGGTTCCACAGGGATAAATTTTCTGTTTTGGTATTCATCTATAGTTTCAGCTTTCTTGCAATATATGCCGTTTTTTATATGCAGCCATTTGTTATGAGTATTTATAGCTCATAATTATAAAGGGTCCTATCAGAGGTTTATACCCTAATTTAAGTTAGATCTTTGGTACTTTCAAATGAAACATTCGTAATGGTGAATTTAGGGGTTAGCCCCTTTATTGTAGATTGAACCTTAGGGCCCAGGCTGTTGGGAATGGGGCTAAGACAATCGCGCTGATGGAAATGGCAGCGAGTAGTGCGAGTGAGCTTTCATAATTACCACTTGCGAACAAAAATCCTGTCGTTGTACTCACACCAAAAATCAAGGTTGGTATGAAGAACGGTAATATTAATAGTGGTAACAGCAGGCCGCCCCGTTTTAATCCTAAGGTGAGGGCTGCGCCGATTGCTCCTAAAAAGCTTAGAGCTGGTGTGCCGATGAGTGCGGATAATGTGAGAATTCCGAATTGACTAGGTGATAAGTTCATCAAGAGGCCAAGAACTGGCGCCATTATGGCGAGGGGGACTGCGACTGTGAGCCAATGAGCCAGAGCTTTTGCTACCACTATGAGCTCAAGGGGAATTCCGCTATGGGTCATTAGTTCCAAGGTGCCTTCTTCATAATCTGTCAAAAAGAGGCGGTCTAATGATAATAAAAGAGATAAAAGCAGCGTAACCCATAATGCACCTGGTGCAATTTGGTTGAGTAAGTTTTGATCTGGTCCGATACCGAGCGGGAGAATGGTAACAACTATGAGGTTGAAGCCAAGGGCGATGCCGATTGTCCCCCCCTCTCTGATGCTTAAAAGGATGTCTCTTTTTAAAAGCGCGAAAAAAGCACTCATATGATGTCTTCCCAATCTTGTTCGATATTTTTGGAGAGCTGAATATGTTGAGTGAAGGGAATTTCTAATGGAATGTGTGTAGCAGCCACTAGAATTCCTCCTCTTTTTAGATGATCATTTGCGGCATTTGCAACGATATTGGCTGACATTTCATCTAGAGATACTGTCGGTTCGTCAAGGAGCCAAATCGTGCGTTCGACAATGGATAACCTAGCGAGACCTAGCCGTCTTTTTTGACCAGCGGATAAATATCCAGCTGGAATATTTATGAGACTTTCTAGAAAATAGGTTTTTATGATTTTCTTTAGGTCAGTTTCTGAGCCGAAAAAAGATTGCCAGAACTCAAGATTTTCTAAAACGGTTAGACTGGTGCGTATACCGTTTTTGTGGCCGATATAATGGATATGTTCCCTTATATTTTCGTCATCATCTTCAGGTTTGTGGGACTGATTGTTTGTTTGGGTTTGATGATGATAGGTAATTTTTCCTGTCAATGGCTCTATGAAACCAGCTATTGAGCGAATTAAAGTCGTCTTGCCTACGCCGTTTGGGCCGGTTATGAGCAAGCTTTCTCCTTTTTTTAGAGAAAAATTTAAATCTTTGATCAGCAGCCGATTGCCTCGTTTGAGGCTTATTTCTTCAATTTTAAGTGCCATTAGTGTTCTTTTTAGCGAAAAATTTGATTTTTGGTACCTTAAACAGCTCAAAAATATATTCAACGCTCCTCTGGAATTTTTTTTATAAATAACTAGCATCATTATAAGACAAATATGCTGTTTGACGTGTTGGATTTTAGGTCACTCGTGATTATTAAATCTGTCTATACCTTAAAGGAGAGACGTTTTGACGAATTCAATTAAATCATTAGATAGTTTTAATTGCCGTAAAGAGTTGACGGTTAATGGCAAGCTTTATGAATATTTTTCATTGGTCGATGCTGAAGCCAATGGTCTTGATGGTCTTTCAAAATTGCCATTTTCATTGAAAGTTTTGGCTGAAAATCTTTTGCGTTTTGAAGATGGCAGTACGGTTACATCAGATGATATTCGGGCAATTGCTCAATGGGCAACAGATAAACGCTCTAGCAGGGAAATAGCGTATCGGCCTGCTCGGGTGTTAATGCAGGATTTTACTGGTGTGCCAGCTGTTGTTGATTTGGCTGCGATGCGAGCGGCGCTCTCTGATATTGGGGGAGATCCGTCCAGGATTAATCCGCTTGTGCCGGTTGATTTGGTTATCGATCATTCTGTGATGGTGGATGCTTATGCTTCTAAAGATTCTTTTA
>CAXIDO010000120.1:0-6826 GCA_964022745.1 uncultured Methyloligella sp.
CCCAGCCAAAGTCGCTGGTGTCGAAAGATTAGTTATGGTCGTGCCAACTCCTAATGGCATCACTAACCCACTTGTGTTAGCTGCAGCCAAATTAGCCGGCATCACAGAAATTTATCGCATTGGCGGCGCTCAAGCCATCGCTGCATTAACCTATGGAACTGAAACCATAAACCCGGTTGATAAAATCGTCGGGCCGGGCAACGCATATGTGGCGGCAGCAAAACGACAAGTTTTCGGTACCGTAGGCATTGATATGATCGCCGGCCCTTCAGAAGTTTTAATCATTGCAGATAAAAACAATAACCCAGATTGGGTCGCAGCTGACTTGCTGGCACAAGCTGAACATGATGTCGCCGCCCAATCTATCTTAATTACTGATGCCCCAGACCTCGCTTCGGAAGTTGAAAAAGCGGTAGAAGCTCAGTTAAAAACACTGCCACGTAAAGAAATCGCAGAAAAAGCCTGGCAAGATTTTGGCGGTATCATACTCGTTGATGATTTAGAAAAAGCAGCTGAACTGTCTGATCGCTTGGCACCGGAACACTTAGAGCTTGCCTTAGACGATCCTGAAGCCATGTTTGAAAAAATCAAACATGCTGGCGCTGTTTTCATCGGCCACCACACACCAGAAGCTATTGGTGATTATGTCGGCGGCTCAAACCATGTTTTACCAACAGCCAGATCTGCCCGTTTCTCATCTGGACTAAACGTTTTAGATTTTATGAAAAAGACAACAATCCTCAAATGTTCAGCAGAAGGATTACGCGCCCTTGGCCCCTCTGCCATCACGCTAGCTGAAGCTGAAGGATTAGGCGCACACGCACGAAGCGTATCAATTAGAATGAACTAGAACACAACCCGGCATTAGTTAATTGCCGGCGGGAAGAATTACTAGCAAAAAACTAGAGTACTTCATCTAAATTGAGAAATACTTTAGGCCTTTAATTCACGGCTGACATACGAATACTTTTCTTCTGTTGCAGGGTGGCCTGTGACAGGGCATAAAGAGAAGGAATGAACATGAGGGCTTAAAATAATGAGCGATGAAGCAAACACAAATACCAATTGCTTATTTGATATCATTCTGGATGAAGACACCATTCGTCGAAATACTCCAGATATCGACCATGAGCGCGAAGTAGCCATCTTCGATTTATTAGAAGAAAACTATTTCGAATTGGCACCGCGAGAGGGAAAGCCATCTGTATCAGGCCCATTCATCCTAACTCTTTCTCTGGTCGAAAACCGCCTATTATTCCATATTGCAGACCAGCAAAACAATCATCTGGTAGCTCATACACTGTCATTATCTCCCTTTAAAAAAACCATCAAAGACTATTTCTTAATCTGTGAGAGTTATTTTGAAGCTATTAAAACAGCAACTCCCCAGCGCATCGAAGCCATTGATATGGGCCGCAGGGGCCTTCATGATGAGGGAAGTGACCTATTGATTGAACGTTTAAAAGATAAAATCTTACTGGACAAAGCAACATCTCGCCGCCTTTTTACGCTCATTACGGCCCTCCACTGGAAGGGCTAATTTATGAGCGGCGCCCGTCCACAAGCCATTCTTTTCGTTTGCACTGAAAATGCAATACGCTCACCCATGGCAGCTGCGCTCTACCAAAAAACTTATGAAAATGAAAGCTACGTTCAATCAGCCGGCATTCGAGCAGGCCAAGTCAATCTCTTTATGCCCGTGGTCATGAAAGAAGTCGGCATTGACTTAAGTAACCACACCCCCCAAACCTTAAATGATCTACAAGACAGCCTGTTTGATGTGATTGTCACTCTAAGTCCAGAAGGCCATCACCAAGCCATGGAACTCACAAGAACCATGGCAGTAGATGTTGAATATTGGCCCACAATGGATCCAACTTTAGTTGATGGCAATCGAGAACAAAGATTAGATGCATATAGAGCCTGCCGTGATACATTAAAAAAGAAAATTAAATCACGTTTCGATACACCATCAGAAGATTAAAATGGCAAAAGAAAAACCAATTCCAAAACTCTCAAACCAGAGTTCAGATTTTAAATTTTGTGTGAAAATCAGCTAAAACCTATAAAACTCTTCTCATTTCTTCCCCTTTTTTCCTCTATTATCAAGCGAAAGACACAAATTGTGCACGTGACTGCAATTGAACACTTGATTTTATACGCGTGAAGAAGGAAACTCCGGCGCAACAAAACTTTTATCAAAGACCTCTGAATAATGAGGAATTTTTGGTTCTGGCATTAGAAATGTGAAACTGCGGATGCTATGTGGGCATCTGAAGCACCGTTAAAAAGAACGGAACATAGATATAAATATTTGAGTACCGCAAATGAACATTGACGGCGCCAGAAACAAAAAGAACCATTATGCAGAAGTCTTTATCAAGAAATGAAGGAATTTATGGCTAAAGAAGAACTACTAGAGTTTCCCGGCATCATTACCGAGCTCCTACCAAACGCAACCTTTCGAGTAAAACTTGAAAACGATCATGAAATTATCGCTCACACAGCTGGCCGCATGCGTAAAAACCGCATTCGTGTTCTTGCTGGCGACAAAGTTCTTGTAGAAATGACACCCTACGACCTAACAAAAGGCCGCATCACATACCGTTACAAATAATCCTGTAAACTATGTGATTAAAATTTTTAGTGATAAATTGAGGATGGGTTTGTGGTTGATTTTTCAGCAATTAAGCGCCTAGGGCAATCTAAAAAACCAGCCGTTATAAATCCTGACGGTGCTAACAGCCTTGTATTGGCCTCAGCGTCTCCGCGCCGTTTAGCTATCTTAGGCCAGGTCGGCATTGAGCCCGATGCATTGCGACCAACATCAATTGATGAAACACCACAAAAAACAGAACCACCACGTGCTTACGCAACAAGAGTTGCGAAAGAAAAATCAATGGCAGCTCTTAAAATTATCGATGAAGAACCTGAATTAGCTGGTTCATTTATCTTGAGTGCTGACACTGTGGTAACCGTCGGCCGCCGCATTTTAACAAAACCAGAGCTCGTTGAAGAAGCTGCCAGCATGCTACAATTGCTCTCAGGTAGAGCACACCGAGTTTACACAGCTGTTTGCCTGGTCACTCCCTCACGTAAAGTACGCCAGCGTATCATCGAAACAAGAGTTCGTTTCAAACATTTATCACCAGAAGAAATTGATTGTTACCTCGTCTCAAACGAGTGGCGCGGCAAAGCAGGTGGTTATGCAATCCAAGGTATGGCAGGGGCTTTTGTCGAACGCCTTGTTGGTTCATACACAAATGTAGTCGGCCTGCCCCTCACAGAAGTGATAAAAATGCTCCGCGCAGAAGGTTATCCGGTGACGTACCACTGGATGAAGCGCGCCGGCAGGGACTTAGAGTAGAGATCTGAGTGATACTCGAATTAAGCGTTCAAAAATTTCTGTGAGTGGTAATTAAAAAACCGCTTCAATCAAACAATTTATTTGAAGACCATTCCCAATAAAGATATTTGATTAAAATGACCGATAAAGAAAATAAAATTCCAAAATGTTCGCTCTGCGACAAACCAAGGTCAGACAAATATCGCCCGTTCTGCTCAAAACATTGCGCTGACCTAGACCTCAATAGATGGCTCACAGGTCAATATGCCATCCCCGTCGAAGAAGAAGAGCCAGACGATTTCGATCGAGCCATCAGTCAAGCAAACGCTCTCTCAAACGAAGAGAGCGATCCTAAAAAACTGAATTAAATCAGCTCTTTAACTAGTGCCCTTGTAATTAGAAAAACGGCGAAGAGCCGTAATCTCTCCTCCTCCATTTGAGCGAATTCTCTGAACAGCAGTTTCTAATGGTTCAATTGCAACAGCCATATGATGAGCATTGGAATGAAGCATCTGCTTTTCATCAACCATCACACCTATATGCCCTTTCCAAAACACCAAATCCCCCCGATTCAATTGAGAAAGATCAGTCGTATCAGCCAATAATTCCCCAAGTGAGGCCGCTTGTAAATCACTATCACGCCGACTAAATTGCCCCGTCGCAAGTAATCCTATTTGAATAAGAGCAGAACAATCCAGCCCAAGGGATGTCCGCCCACCCCATAAATAAGGTGTGCCAACAAACCGTTCCGCCACAGCCACAAAATCTGCCTCAACCTCATCAACCGGTACAAGGTGAGTATGATAAATATACCCCTTATCAGCTAACTCACAAAAATCCCCATCGCGTCCATTCACCGTAACAGGGCTCATCATCGAAATTAGAGCAATAGGAGGTGACTTGAGATTGGCTTGCTCGTAAACAAAGGTGCGCAAACTAGATACACGATGCGTTGGTTCAAGAAGACCTGGTGAGAGAGCTTCTAGCGGCAAATAACCAACATAGTCATCCGTTAGGATCTGCCCCCAAGCCCAGCCATCTCTAATTTCAAAAATCCTAATGACTTCCCCAAACAAAGCTTCCGTTTGCAACTCACCATCAAAACTAGGCTCACTGAATAATGGCACACTATCTCTATGTACATGGGATAAGTCTCCCGGAACATATCGCTCAGCCTTAACTTTGTCAGTCAAACGTTCATCAGCCAAATCAGCGCGATACGCATGAATACGAGGATCAAGTTTTTCCATTTATTTATACTTCTTTTCCAAATAATCAAATACAGCACGCGCAACCTGCGGCTCCCCGCCAACCGGCTTGCCAGGAAGCGCCTTTGGCGTCCATCCATAAATATCAAAATGGACAAATCGTTTTGCGTTTTCAACAAACCGGCGCAAAAACAAACCAGCCGTAATCGAGCCGGCAAATGGTCCTGCTGAAATATGGTTCACATCTGCAATCTGCGAGTTCAACCATTTATCATAAGGCTGCCAAAATGGAAGCCGCCACATATAATCGGATACGGTGCGGCTGCTACTTTCAAGTCCTTCAGCCATTTCATCATCATCAGTGTAAAACGGCGGCAAATCCGGCCCCATACCCACTCGCGCAGCTCCCGTTAAAGTCGCAAAACAGAAAAGCTCATCTACCTCTTGTTCGTCTGCAAGCGCTAGAGCATCTGCCAAAACCAAACGCCCTTCTGCATCTGTATTCTCTATCTCCACAGTTAAACCCTTACGGCTCGGCAGAACATCCCCCGGGCGAAAGGCATTTCCAGAGATATTATTTTCAGCTAAGGGGAGTAAAACCCGCAAATTCAACGGAAGCTTAGCGCCCATCACCATGGAGGCAATTGTCAAAGCTGCTGCACTCCCACCCATGTCTTTTTTCATCAAGTTCATGGCCGCACCGGGTTTTAAATTCAAACCACCCGTATCAAAACAAATGCCTTTACCAACCAATGTAACTTTTGGATCAGATTTCTTACCCCAATTCAATTCAACCAAGCGCGGTGCCTGAGTTGAAGCACGTCCAACGGCGTGAATGAGAGGGAATTTCTTCACCAACAAAGCATCGCCTTTAACAACACTCATCTTTGCTTTATTTTGCGCTGCAAATAATTTGATCCGCTCCTCATAAACATCTGGTCCTAAATCATTCGCCGGCGTATTAATCAAATCTCGTCCCAAATATACGGATTTTAAAATGTTCAATAATTTCTCGGCATTAATGGCTTTAGACAGCTTAAGAACCCGCGCTTCTTTTACAGCACTTGGTTTGTAATCATTAAAACGATACGTCCCAAGTCCCCACGCCAAAGTCGCATCAAACAGCTCAACTTCTGAGCTTTCAGAAAAATCACCATCAAAATGGTAAGCCCCTTCGGGTAATTTAAAAGGCACATCACCAAAGAGATTGTAAATCATCGGCTCATCTTTGGCACCCAAACCAACAACTGCCGCCTCAACAGCCCCTTCTTCATCAAAAAGCAACTCAACCTGACCGGCTGTACCTTTGAATGACTTAACATCCAGGTATTTTTTTTGTGCAGCAGTGAGACCTTTAACAAAAGATGAACAATCTTCTTTATAGACAGCAAAAATCGGTGTTGTTTTCTTCCGAGAACTGGCCTCAAGAAAAAGGTCTTTAACCTGTGTGTCAGTCATTTACTTGCCTTTAAAACAATGTCTCAGCTTAATAAATAGTGTCTCAGCTCAAAAATAGCCGCACAGCCCACATCAGAGACAGATAATATTTACAAATACTTAATTGCCAGCCCCACCAAAAAAGCACAAGAGCAGACAAACTTTTTTTTTATAGTTAATCATTTGTTGACCGGTGTCCCATAAATTAACGGGTGTAGAGTTAATTACAGTGTAAGTGGAAGTAAAAAATGAATACCTATCAGACACCTATCTTGAGCTTTAAAAGCCACGTGAAACATGGGCTACTAGTCGCAGTCCTATCCACCATTGGTTTATCCGGTTGTGCAACAAGCTATAAAGACACTGATCCAAGGTTTACTCATTCTCTTACACAACAAAAAGAACTAGATCATTGGCAGCAAAAATACAAAGCCAATAGAAAAGATAGTGCCAACGCAATTGGTTTTGCTAAAGCCCTTGTGAAGACCAAGCAAGAAAGCCGCGCGCTCAACGTTCTTGAAACAGCACACAAACAAAACCCAAATGACAAGCATTTAACCAGCGAGTATGGCCGTGTTGCATTAATGGCTGGCGAAAACAAATTAGCCAGCAACCTTTTAAAAGACGCAAGTAAGGGCAACAAAGCTGATTGGAAAATTCTGTCAGCCAAAGGTGTTTTAGAAGCACGTGCTGGTAAAAATAAAAACGCAATCAGATATTTCAAACAAGCCCTTAGACATAACCCGCGCCAAGCCTCAATTTTAAACAATCTGGGTTTGGCCTATGCAGTTACTGGCAATTACAAACAAGCTGAAAAATATTTAAAACAAGCGTT
>CAXIDO010000121.1:0-6792 GCA_964022745.1 uncultured Methyloligella sp.
TGCCTGCAGAACTACATCGACTCTTAATCGCCAGGTCGCGGGTTCGAATCCCGCCACTGCTACCATTTATGGCAGTGTAGCTCAGCGGTAGAGCAGGAGAAAATGTTTCATCAAAACACTTGTCGCTCACATAGTTTGAGGGATGCCAGTAGGATTACAGGGTAGACGCAATTCTTCCCGTTTGGGAAGAATGGTTCTGAGGAAACTCAGGATGTGCTGGTTCAAATCCAGCCTGAAGTAATTCAGTGGCGGAATATAAATATCTTACTAACAACTTGCTCTCATTTAAATGAAGCAAATATCAAACCGACCGATTATGAACGAGATGTAAAATGACTGAAACAAAAACAAATAAATTGACCAGCGAAACGCTTTCCTCTTGGGGACATAAGCCAGGGAAAGAATTTGGCGCAGCGTTACGTGATGGAACAACAGCTCTTATCGAAGGTAAATCCTTGGTCGAGGTTCGTACAATGTTGGAAAGCTATAAACCAGCACCAACAATCCCTCTTAGAGATAAGGGTGAGTTAGAGTTTTCTATAAACATTGAAGCATCATCTCCAGATGAAGAAGAAAACATCATCAAAGTTTCAGAAACAATGACTGAGCTTATGCGCACACCAACTGTTGAAGCTGGGACTGTGATGCCAGACGCTTGTCCAGCTGGGCCAATTGGTACTATTCCAGTTGGCGGTGTGGTGGCAACAAAAAATGCCATTCATCCTGGGATGCATAGCGCTGATATTTGTTGCTCAGTCATGATGACAAATTTTGGTAATGCAGAGCCTAAATCCGTTTTAGATGCCATGAATGATGTCACTCATTTTGGTTTTGGCGGACGACCAAATGGTAAACGCTTCACAGTGTCATTAGATCTTCTTGATCAATTTCGTGAAAATAGATTCTTGAATGGCAAAAAGTTATTACGAAGCGCTCAAGAACATATGGGTACGCAAGGCGATGGTAATCATTTTGCTTTTGTCGGAAAATCACGAGCAACTGGTAAAACTGCACTTGTAACCCATCATGGCTCACGTGGGCCAGGAGCCTTGCTTTATAAAGAAGGTATGAAAGTTGCGGAAAAATTTCGTAAAAAATTATCGCCTAAAACCTTAAAGCAAAATGCATGGATTCCGGCTGATACAGAAGAAGGTAAAGACTATTGGCAAGCTTTGCAATTGATCCGTAAGTGGACAAAGGCCAATCATAATGCACTGCACCAAGCAACTTGTGATGTGCTTGAGATTGAGCATGAAGATCGGTTTTGGAACGAGCATAATTTTGTTTTTGAGCGTGATGGTTTGTTTTATCACGGCAAAGGAGCAACGCCCGCTTGGGATGAGTTCGCAAGCGATGCTACAGGCTTAACGCTCATTCCACTTAATATGTCTGAGCCTATTTTGGTTGTCCGCGGTAAAGATGCAACGCATGCCCTAGGTTTCAGCCCTCATGGCGCTGGGCGGAATTTTTCACGTGCTGAGCACCGTCGCCGTATGGGAAACATGACAGCTGAGGAAATGCTTGCCTTGGAAACTGAGGGGTTGGATATCCGTTTCTTTGGCGGCAATATTGATCCGTCAGAATTGCCATCTGGTTATAAAAATGCTGAAGCTGTTGTTCGTCAAATAGAGAAATATGAGCTCGCTGAAATTGAGGATTATATTGATCCTTATGGCTGCATCATGGCTGGCGACCTGCCAAAGCCCTGGCTTAATAAAAAGAAGAAAAGATGATGATGAAAAGGAAGACGCTTTCAACTAATTTTGAGCAGGTATTTCGTCATGCTATAACCGATGTACCTACAACAAAGTTCTGGCGTAAGCGCCAGGCCATGAATATTTGTGTAATGCAAAGTCTTTGTGATGTCCTCAACCAGCATGACCCTCGCGCCGTTTCTACGTTAATCGATCAAATGCGAACTAGAATTGATGAGGTTTTGTATGAGTTAAATAATGTACGCTCTAAATCTATATTACGAAGTGCCAAAAAAACTCAGAAAAAAATAATTCAGATTGAGCCTTCTCTTGCCATTGTTTTTACAATGGATAATTCCGGTTATATCCGAGAAAAGGCAGTTAAGTCAGTACGTTCATTAAGCGGCTCCTTTGAGCTTGCAGTGCTACTCTATCGATTGAATGATTGGGTTCCAGAAGTGCGAAAAGCTGCCAGAATAAAAATCCTAGACTTACTTGATCCGGAAACCCCTACTGAGGAGGGATTAAACTTAGTCTTAGGATGCGCCGAAATAATTCTGGAGTTTTCTAGATTTGGACGTGCTTCTCTAGAAGAGAAGCACGTCATCTCTACTCTTTTATCTTACCCTGACTTTTATGAGGGGCTTTGGAAAATCATCATTGAGAATAAGCAGGATTTAGCAGCACGGCTATTTAGACTGTCTCTAGAAAATAATAAATTTAAAGATAAATCGGTGAATGTTTTGCAGAATGCTCAGCATCAATCTGTACGGCGAATGGCGTTGAAAAATTTACTTGCACAAGAATTGGAAACAGCGGTTGTAAATTTTGATGATGCGCTTGCCCTTGGTTTAAAGGACGCATCGATTGAAGTAAGGCGGTTGGCATTATCTTATATTATTCAAGAGAAACCGAAGTCGTTTCATAAAGAACATATTTATCGCACTATGTTGAAGCAAAAAAATTCTTCTTTATTTGATAAAATAATGTTTGGTTTGAAATCGCTAGGTATTGATGTTTTACCACAGCTGCGCAGCAATATAAAAGAGTCCAGTGGTGAAGATCTTTCGGCTTCTGCTATTCTTCTTGCACGTTGGGGTGTTCAAGCGGATGGGGAGTTGCTTGTTGAAAGGTCATTAGATTGCTTGCCACAAGAAATGACCATTCTTCTTTCGTCGGCTGCTTATTTAGGGAACGAGGAGGCAAAGGTCATGTTACGGCAAGTGGTGCTTTTTCATGATGATAACAAGGAAGCCCTAAGAGCTGCCATTGCTCTTGCAAAAATGAGAGAAAATTTTAATTTTCAAGATTTTCAAGTAGCGATAGAAGCCGAAAAGGATGTTGTTGAACGTGGATTTTTACGATTAACCTTCGGTATTCCAACAATGGAATTTGCCAATATCATGGCCTTGATGTTGTCGCGCAATGCTGAATGCTCTTCAAGTAGTCTATGGAATATTCTTTTAAAGAAAAGAAATAACGGAATGTTTCAACCAACAGAATATAGGTGTTGTAGCCTTAAAGAAATAGATGGGCCCAATCTTGAATTAGCTAACAAGTTTGAACGATTTCTTGGTGTTAAACTAAAGAGAATAAGAAAGAAAACAAAATGACAATTATTATGGTCGATGTTGAAAGCGACGGCACGATACCTGGAGATTATTCTATGATCTCTTTTGGCGCCGTGATCGTAGAGCAAGATCTGGATAGAACATTTTATGGTCAACTTAAACCAATAAGTGAAAAATGGATACCCGAAGCACTTGCCGTCTCTGGCTTTAATCGAGATGAAACTCTAGAGTTTGATGATCCAAAAATGGTGATGGAAAAATTTAGTAAATGGATAGATGAAAACTGTAAAACACGTCCACTATTTTTTAGTGATAATAACGGCTTTGATTGGCAATTCATCAATTGGTATTTCATCCACTTTTTAGATAACAACCCATTTGGGTTTAGTTCAACCAATCTTGGCTCGTTATATAAAGGGCTGGTAAAAGATACATTTAAAAATTTTAAACATCTACGAAAGACAAGGCACACTCACAACCCTGTTGATGATGCAATGGGAAATGCTGAAGCATTACTACATATGAAAAATGAAATGGGACTAAAAATTAGTTTGAAATAATTGGGGTGCAAAGAATGTGGTAATGTGCTCTCGAGTATTTTATGTCCGTCAATATGAATTCAGATAACAAACTCCACTTTTCTTTTTGTGAATGTACACTGACACTGGGTTCGAAAATTCTGAGAATGTAAAATAAATATCGGATATGTCTCATCATTGAGATTGTCATGGTGCTTAGATAAAAATATCCATATTATTGTTGAAAAGGTGTATGGAAAAATAAGTGCAGATGATTGAAATTCAGCCGTAGATAATAATCTAAGCTTTTAATGAATGCATTCCGCATTTCTTAAAGAGGTTGAAAGGAAAATCAAGATGAAGATGTTTAAGATATTAGTCATTTCTCTGGCACTTTGTTCAATGCAAAATGTTGCTCATGCAGATGCTATAAATGATGCAATAAAAGCTCGTATTTCTTTTTATCAAGTTGCAAAACACTATTTTGTACCATTAGCCGCTATGGCTAAAGGAGATATTGAGTATAATGCCGAGCAGGCAAAACTTAATGCCAAAATAATTGAAACTCTTTCTCAAATGAACACTGACAGTATGTGGCCTGAAAAGAGTAGCAAAACTGATCGCCCAGGGCAGACGCGAGCCTTAGCTAAAATCTGGTCTGAATATGACGCCGCTCTGGTTAAACTGAAAAACTGGAAAGATACATCTACTGTTCTTGCTAAAACAGCTGGTAACGGGCTTGATGAATTGCGTAAGGGGCTTTCAGCTGTAAATAAAGCATGTACAGCCTGTCATGATACTTATCGTGCGGAAAAATTTTAAATCATGCAGCATGATTTATCCATTGTTAAAAAAATGGAAAATAAAAAATACATTAAAAAGCGTGTATGGGATTTACCAACACGTTTTTTCCACTGGGCACTAGCTGGAACAGTTTTTACCGGTTGGTATTTAGGGGAATACCGAGATTTTTCAACGATTTATTTGCATTTCTATTTTGGTTATGCAGCAGGACTGTTGATCGTGCTACGGGTGTTTTGTTGGGTGTTTGCGCCCGCAAACTCCGGTCGAGAAGAACTCTTGCCAGGTTTCAGAAAGACAATTGCTTATGCAAAGACGATTTTCAATCGTGAACCAAGTGGTGTCGTAGGACACAACCCTCTAGGAGCACTATCTGTATTGGCGATGTTGCTTGTCATTTTAGCACAAGTGATAACAGGATTGTTCTCTGAAGATGACACGATGTTCTCAAGGGGTCCCTTTTCTAGCTGGGTTGATAGCACTTCAGTTGTCACTATGACTGCATTTCACTATTGGATATCTCGAATTTTAATAACGGTTATAGGTCTGCATGTTTTGGCAGTTCTGTTTTATCGTTTTTGGAAACATGAGGACTTAATAAAACCAATGATCACCGGTGTAAAGTTCGTTAAAAATCAAAAACATTAATTCTAGATTATTATTGAAAGACGACTATGAAACGATTAGCTTTTTTAATTTTAGCAAGTTTAAATATCTCAATATTATGGATCTCTTCTTCTAATGCAGAGATTAGTTCTACTAGAAATTTCTATTCTTATAGTGAGCAGTTGCTCACGTCAGGCCAACCCAGCGAAGAGAGACTAAAGAATATTTCTAAAGACGGAGTTGAGGTGGTTATTAATTTAGTTCCTCCTTCTGAAATGGTTTATAATGAAAATGAAGGTAAAATTCTCCAATCTCAAGGTGTTGAATATATCCATATACCTGTGAATTGGCGTTCGCCTAAAAAAGTAAAGTTAGACAAGTTTTTGAGTGAAATGGAACGTGTAAAAGGCAAGAAAGTACTTATCCATTGTTGGTCCAATGCTCGAGCTTCAGCATTCGCTTATGCGTTTCGTGTTTCCCAATCTCCCAAGTCTCAATCTAAGGAATGGGACCGCTTGAGAAAAGTATGGACAAATGTAGCTGGCTACGACCTTGATGATGACCAGGTTTGGCAAAAATATTTAAGAATAAATATGAAGTAAGAACCGATAGGTTTAAATTATTAAGTTGAGAAAACTAAAGGGGAGTGATTTATGACACGCCCCTTTTATTTTCTACAATCTATATTTTACATCTGTCTGAATTTTTCTTCAATTTCACTTAAAATTTCAGGGTCATCAATCGCAGCTGGCATTTTCCATTCTGTTTTATTTGCAATCTTCTGGATTGTACCTCTAAGGACCTTACCAGAGCGCGTTTTGGGAAGGCGGTTAATTTGTATCGCAGACTTAAAGGCTGCGACCGGCCCTATCTGTTCTCTCACCAACCCGATTAAATCTTTAGCGATTTGCTCCTCAGATTTTAAAGTACCGTCATTCAGTACAAATAATCCCAAAGGCATTTGGCCTTTCAATTTATCATCAATACCAATAACAGCGCATTCAGCAACATCTTCATGACTAAGAATAACTTCTTCCATTGCCCCCGTAGATAGTCGGTGTCCTGCAACATTGATTACATCATCAGTTCTCGCCATAACAAAAACATAACCATCGTCATCAATGATGCCAGCATCAGAAGTTGCATAATACCCATCAAACTCATCAAAATAAGCCGATTGAAAGCGATCAGTTGCATTCCATAATGTGGTAAAACAAGAAGGCGGTAGCGGTAATTTAATAGATATATTTCCAAGAGTGCCGCGTGGTACTGGCTGTCCTTCATCATCTAAAACTTGCACGTTGTAACCAGGCATAGGAACGCCAGGAGAACCTGGTTTTGTTTGTAACTCTTCTATACCAACGGGGTTACCGGTGATGGCCCATCCCGTCTCGGTTTGCCACCAATGATCGATGACAGGTTTGTTTAACTTTTCTTTTGCCCAATGGATTGTATCAGGGTCTGCGCGTTCACCTGCCAGAAAAAGTGTTTTAAAATGACTTAAATCATAATTCTTAATGTGTTTACCGGAAGGGTCCTCTTTTCGAACAGCTCGAAACGCTGTTGGTGCGGTAAACATAGCGGTCACTTTGTGAGCTTCTA
>CAXIDO010000122.1:0-6769 GCA_964022745.1 uncultured Methyloligella sp.
CTTGTCAAATTGTTTGAATAACACATTAAAGCCGCACCTCGATGATGATAAACAACCCCTTTCGGGTTACCTGTTGTACCTGAGGTGTAGTTGACTGAAATTGCATCCCATTCATTTTTCGGTAATTGCCACTGATAATTTGGATCGCCTCCAGTTAAGAACTCTTCATACTCAATATCAGAAAGACGCTCACCCTCAATCTCAAACTCTGTATCCACATAATCAATAACAATAGGTTTAACTTCGCACTTATCTAGCGCTGCTTTTATCGTTGTAGAAAACTCTAAGTCTGTAATCAGAACTTTGGTTTCGGCATGATTCATTTGTAAAGCAATCGTTTCCGCATCCAATCTTGTATTCATCGTATGCAAAACAGCTCCTGACATTGGAACGCCCATATGCGCTTCAAGCATCGCCGGTGTATTTGACAACATAACAGATACAGTTTGCCCTTTTTCAATTCCCATCTTCGTCAATTGATGCGCCAGTTTGACACTTCGATTATAAAAAGTTTCATAATCCAAACGTTTTTTATTATGCACGATAGCTATACTTTTGGGATAAATCATCGCCGTCCGTTTAAAAAAAGATAATGGACTGAGCGCTTGGTAATTTGCTTCTCTTTTTGGAAGCTCATCTTCATAAATGTTCTTGGCGGACGTACTCGGTATTGGTTTCTTTTGGTTTTGTTTTGGTTGTGATTTAAAAATAGATTTGAAAAGACGTGTCATCATGCTTCCACAAATGGTCAAAAAACGATCTTCCCAAATTTCGATTAGATTCAAACATAAACAAACAATACCTGATCTGCAGTTAGCTACTGTGAAAAATAAAGTGGGAAGTTTTTCTTTTACTTGGTTAAAAACGAAATGAAGGAGTTACCAATCATTGACTAATCTTGCATATCAAGTCTTCGCGAATGAATTAGAAAAATTCTATTACATTAATTTCATTCAAAGAGACGAGAATGACGAACTAAATGCTAGAAACATCTAATTGCTATTAAGTCGTTTTATCATTTATCTTTTTCCTCCCTACCAAGGTTAAATAGTTGTATAAACATCATGTCTAAAGTAGAACTTTTTAATTGTTATTTCCTGGATTTAAACGACATTTCAGACTGCAGAAAATGACAAAATTATCTTTTACTTTTAATCACTAGTCCTAAGCGGTTTTCTTAAATTTAAACGGGCCGAAGAATTAAATTTTTCCGGCCCGTTTGGTGTCTTTAAAAGTGCTCTAACTAAATGAGATTAAAGAGCGGCTTCCAGCTCTGGTAGAGCTTCAAATAGATCAGCCACTAGACCATAATCAGCCACCTGGAAAATCGGTGCTTCTTCATCTTTGTTGATCGCAACAATGATCTTACTGTCTTTCATACCTGCCAAGTGCTGGATGGCGCCTGAGATGCCAACGGCGATATAGAGCTCAGGGGCCACAACCTTACCGGTTTGGCCAACTTGATAGTCATTGGGCACAAAGCCGCTATCGACAGCGGCTCTTGAAGCCCCAACGGCTGCGCCGATTTTGTCTGCGATTTTTTCAATCAATGCGAAGTTTTCACCTGAGCCCATACCGCGGCCACCTGAGATGATGATTTTGGCTGATGTTAGCTCTGGGCGATCAGATTTTGACAGCTCTTCAGAGACAAATGTTGAAATGCCAACTGGTGCCGGGGCGTCGATAGCCTCAACGCTGGCTGAACCACCCTCGCTAGCAGCCTCAAAGGCTGTTGTGCGAACAGTGATGATTTTTTTAGTGTCATTTGTCTCTACAGTTTGAAGGGCGTTGCCTGCGTAAATGGGGCGCGTGAAAGTGTTTGCTGATTTCACTTCGATGATGTCTGAGATTTGGCCAACATCGAGTTTAGCTGCAACGCGTGGCATGAAGTTTTTGCCTGTGGTTGTCGCGGCGACGAGTGCTGCATCATAATTTGCCATCAAAGGCACGATGAGTTCTGCCATTTCTTCAGCAAGTTGATTTTTCAGCTGAGGGGCGCTTGCAACAAGCACTTTTCTCACACCTGACAATTTCGCCGCTTGCTCTGCAACTGATTGGCAGTCATCGCCAGCAACGAGAATGTCGGTTTCGCCACCAAGAGCGATGGCTGCGGTGAGCGCTTTGGCTGTTGCCGGGCTCAACGTGTTGTTATTGTGATCTGCAATGAGTAGATTTGTCATTTAGAGTACTCCTGCTTCATTTTTAAGTTTTTCTACCAACTCAGCAACAGTTTCAACTTTCACACCAGCTTCACGGGCGGCTGGTTCTGTTGTTGTGATGATGGTTTGTCTTTGAGCAGTGTCGATGCCGTAAGAGGCAAGCTCTTTTTCTTCCAATGGCTTTTTCTTTGCCTTCATAATGTTTGGCAAAGAGGCGTATCTTGGCTCGTTAAGGCGAAGGTCAGTTGTGACAATTGCTGGCAAGTTGAGTGATACGGTTTGTAGCCCGCCATCAATCTCACGAGTGACCACAGCCTTGTCGCTTTCAAGCTCAAGTTTGTAAGCAAAGGTGCCTTGAGGCCATCCAAGGAGGGCTGCCAGCATTTGGCCTGTTTGGTTGCAATCATCATCAATGGCTTGTTTGCCGAGGATGACCATGCCTGGATTTTCTTCTTCAACCACAGCTTTAAGCAGTTTTGCGGCTGCAAGAGGTTCAATCACATCTTCGCTTACGATGTGGATGGCTCTATCTGCGCCCATAGCAAGCGCTGTTCTTAGTGTTTCTTGAGTTTTCTTTGGGCCAATTGAAACTGTGACGATTTCTTCTGCCTTGCCTGCTTCTTTTAAGCGAACGGCTTCTTCAACGGCGATTTCGTCAAAGGGGTTCATTGACATTTTTACGTTTGCCAGGTCGACACCAGATCCATCTGATTTTACACGGATCTTAACATTGTAATCTACGACCCGTTTTATCGGAACTAGGATCTTCATTTATGTGGTCCTCCACATGGTTGACTCATGTTGTTAGAAAATAGTTAGAAATAATTTAAAAATCTAACGTTTCAAATCTGATTGAATACGAGCTAGAAGCGATAAATAAGATGGTAAAATATGCGTTGCAAAGAAACGAGCTTTCATCAACTTACCCGTTTTTAACTCTTCAGAAACGTCCGAACTTTTCTTTACTGCACAAAGAATTTTTATCCACATCCACCCTAAAAGCACTAAAGAGAAAAGTCGCAAATAGTCACTGGCAACAGTCTGTAAAACGACGGGCTCTTTCCTTAAACCGACAAGCTTAGATGTAATAGAATCTAGCGCATCTAAAGAATTTAAAATCAATTGAGAAACATCGTCAATCTCAGCAAACTGTTGGGCTTCAAATATATCCGCTTCGATATGTTCAAATAATTGAAAAGGCAATTTCGCGTCATTTAAAAATATTTTACGAGTTATTAAATCTAGCGACTGAATACCATTTGTTCCCTCATAAATTTGTGTGATGCGAACATCTCGAACATATTGTTCCATACCCCATTCATGAATATAACCATGTCCACCAAATACTTGTTGGGCCATCACACATGATTCAAGACCAAAATCTGATAAAGCAGCTTTGATAATAGGAGTTACTAGAGATACAAAATTAGAGGCCTCTTTCTGCTCTGCCTCAGAGGGGTGATAATCTCTTTTATCAAGTTCAAGGGCCGTCAATAAACACAAAGCTCTAGCAGCTTCATTAACTGAGCTTATAGTCATTAACATACGCTTCACATCAGGATGACAAATAATTGGAGCAGGATTACTATCATCTAAACTTTGTCGACCTTGCTTTCTTTCCTGCGCGTAATCAGTCGCTTTTTGATAAGCAATTTCAGCAACCCCTAAAGCTTGTGTTCCTACAAAAAGGCGCTCAGTATTCATCATAGAAAACATAGCCTTAAGACCGCTGTGAGCATCACCAATTAACCAACCCGTAGCATCTTCATAATTCAAAACACACGTTGGTTGAGCATGAATACCCATCTTTGTTTCAATTCCACCAACAATTATTTTGTTTTTCTCTCCTATCTCACCATCAGTAGAAACAAAATATTTAGGCACTAAAAAAAGACTAAGGCCTCCACTACCACTCGGAGCATCTGGTAAACGAGCCAAAACAAGATGGATTATATTTCCACCAAAATCATGGTCACCTGAAGAAATAAAAATTTTTGTACCGTTAATTTTATAAGAACCATCCCCATTTGGATTTGCTCGCGTCGTTACCAAACTAAGATCAGAACCTGCACCAGCCTCTGTTAGTGACATCACACCAGTCCACTCGCCACTTATTAAATTAGGTAAGTATTTTTCTTTAATTTCATCTGTAGCGTATAGTTTGATAACCTCACATGCCCCTCTGGTTAACGCAGGAAACAAACCAAAAGACATATTAGATGCAGAAATGATTTCATCTGTTAAAAACTGTAGAGCATGAGACAAACCTTGCCCCCCATACTCAACATCACCTGAAAGACTTGCCCAACCATTTTCAACGAATTCTTTATAAGCTTCAGGAAAACCTGTCGGTGTTGTCACCTGACCATCATGAAATTTACAACCTTCAGCATCTCCCGTGCTATTTAATGGAAGAAGAACATTATTACAAAATTTCTCACACTCACCTACAACACTAAGCATTAAATCTAAGTCCAATTCACTTAGTTTAGGAATTTCAGACATGCGCTGCTCAAAAGAAAAAACTTCTGTAAGCAAGAATTTTACATCTTCAACTGGATAATTTAAATTTATCATTATTCTACCCTCCTAATTTTTTAGTTTTTTACCAGTTGAAATCATATGAGATATACGCTCAGCTGCTGAATTGGTGCGAATAAGTTCCAAGAAATTCTTTCGCTCTAAACCCAAAACATCCGCTTCTTTAATCTTTGAGTTCTCCAAAAAACTAACAGCTAGCAAACTACAAATAGCCTTGACCATCTGCTTTTCATAAGGAGAAAAACGATCATCAGAATGATAGGTCTCCAAATATTCTCGACAAGCACTTTCATCCTCAATGTTGATCTTCAACTCTTGAGGCTTTATAGGTTCATAATTTTCTGCGAGAGAAAGTGCGGTCCGTTTTGCATCACTCAGAAGACGGTCTTTATTCATTGTTATCAAGTCTGAAGAACTTAACAGTCCTATACTTTTTGCATGATCAGCACAATTTGATGCATTAGCCGTTAATAAATACTCAATAATTTTTTCAAAAGCTGGACGCCAATCCGCTCCATTTTCAACGGGATCAGTAAAGCGCAAAATAAGCTCTTTAACTCCTCCCCAGCCTGGCAATAATCCAACCTGAGTTTCAACAAGGCCAGCTTTTAATTCTGCATGAGCTTGTATTGCATCACAATGCAATAACAACTCACACCCCCCACCCAAAGCAAATCCAGATGCGGCACCAACAACAGGTATAGATGAATATTTAACCTTGTCGAAAACTCGTTGACCCTTTTTAAGAAAAAGCTCGAGCTCATCCCATTTTTTGTTTTTTGAAAGCTCCAAGAGTAATTTTAAATTAGCTCCAGCGCTAAAATAGTCCTGGTGCCCTGTAATAACTAAACTTTTAAAATCGCTCTGGGCAATTTTTATTGCCCTCTCTAAGTCCTCAAATAAAGCAAAATCGAACGCATTCATTTTTGTGTTCAATTCCAAACAAGCAACACCATACTTTAAATCATATAAACGACTACTCTTGGTCTGCTTGATAAACTGTCCTTTACGAAGTAGTTCTTTGAGAACAAGAACTCCATTAGGTTGAATGATGACCTCACGAGTACCATCTGGCAATAAACACTCTGGGTCAGCACCTTTTCTAAAATAGATGCCCTCATGTTTACAGGCTTCCTTCAAAAAATGTGGAACACTTAAATTCCGCTCTTTCATAGCAGTTGCAAGCCATTCCACCCCTAAGTCATCAATCATTTGAAATGGACCAACACTCCATCCATAGCCAAAACACATAGCATCATCGACATCTTTGGGAGAGTCTGCAATTTCTGGAATCAAACTGGCAGCATAATTAAGCACTTTCAACATCACCGATGCGGCAAATTGTGCTCCCTGACTATCATGTTCGAATAAAAGACGAAGCTTTTTGCCGTTAACCTGAGGCCAACTATACTCATGTTTTTCAAGACTTCGATATTCACCCGTACGTAAATCAATGACCTGAAAAGATCCCGTCTCTTTGTTTCGCTTATAAAACCCCTTTCCAGCCTTACGCCCAAGTATACCGCACTCAATCATGGTTTCTATCAAACCATTGCCAATATCAATTTCATGGATTGCATCAGAGTTTAGCTTACCTTGAAGGGTTTTAACTAAGGTCGGTAACAAATCAACACCGATTAAATCAGTCAAACCAAAAATTGCTGTCTTCGGGATCCCAAAAGGCTTACCTAATAATTGATCAACCTCTTCAATTTTCATATTAGCTTTGATTGCTTCAGCTATCCCCACAGCAATCCAATAAGTCCCTATTCTGTTAGCGATAAAACCCGGCGTGTCATTACATACAACGATTTTCTTTCCCAAATCATAGTCAGCAAATTCACTCACTAAACGAAGAACTTCATGAGAAGTTTGCTCTCCCCTAACAATTTCCAAAAGACGCATATGACGGGGCGGGTTAAAAAAATGAGTGATTAAAAACGTGAGAGGCACCATAAGGATAGAAGAAAAAACAAAACTGCTAAAAAGAGAAAAAAAGGACCACTTGGATGCATAAAAAAAAAAAAAAATTTTTATTAAAAAATAATAAAAAAAATATTTATTCTTTT
>CAXIDO010000123.1:0-6680 GCA_964022745.1 uncultured Methyloligella sp.
TCAAACCCATCTACAAAATAACGAAATGGAAAAAGCAAAAAAACTGGTTCCTAATCTTACAAGGCACTGTAGGTGATTTTTGAGTATCTAAAAATGATAAGCTTGCTTTACGAAGAAGGAGCATTGCCCCTTTTCGGGCAATGGGACATGACGCCGGGGGCGTCCGGCGCTTAGCGCCGCCTCTCGGAGGCCCATGAGCTTCAGCTCATGGAATAGCCGTGAGAGAGAAAAGTAAAATTTTATTTCATAAACGGCACCATGCTGCGCATTACACACACATAAAAAGCAAAGTGGCACCAAAAGGGTGTGACAGTTTTTAACTTGCTACATTTCTCAAAATCACTCAGGCAAGTAAAAGGCTGACTATCAAATTTAATGGCCTCTTCTTTCGTAAAGGGCAGTTTCGCCTCAGCTCTTTTTTTAATGTTCTCAAGCCGTGTTAAAATTTCTTTTTGGCTGTGCTTTGGAAGTGATAAAAAATTATCAACTGTAATCAAATCTCCATCAACCGCATTTTCGAGAGTGCGCAGTTGGGTTTCAAAAACTTTTAGGTTAAATTTCTGAGCTTTTAAAATTTCTGGAGCAGATTTTTTCTCACTGGCTTTTTTGATGGTTTCAGCAAGCTTCTGTATGGCTGGTAATGATATTTTTCTTGTTTTCAAGCCTGATACGATTTCATCGTCTTTGACTTGTTTTTTCTTAGCCATATGGCCTCCCAAAAAAGAACTTCTTTTAAAATGATATGAATAACACCACTGGTGTTAGCTTATATTTAAATTGAAAATATGAACCAGATCACAATCCATAACAAATAATTTGTTTCAAGCCAGAGCAATTGAAGGTTATGCTGTTTAAAAAATAAGCAATCACGAGGGCTGCCTAATGTTAAAAACAACAACAGAACGTGTCGAATTCACTGGAAGTACCGGAGAAAAAATCGCCGGTAAATTAGACAAACCCATTGGGCCCATTCGTACCTATGCTTTATACGCTCATTGTTTTACCTGTACGAAAGAGTTCATCGGATCACGTACAATTTGTGAGGCCTTGGCTAGTCACGGCATTGCTGTCCTTCGTTTTGATTTCACAGGGCTTGGCTCAAGTGGCGGAGATTTTGGTGAAACAAACTTTCTCTCAAATGTTCAAGACCTCATCGCGGCGTCTAAATTTATGGAAGATGAATTAGAAGCACCATCCTTACTTATTGGGCATTCATTAGGAGGTGCTGCGGTTCTATCAGCAGCAAAACATATTGATAGTGCAAAAGTCGTTATTTCAATTGCTGCGCCAGCTGATGCCGATCATGTTATTCACAATTTCGCAGATCACGTTGAAGAGATTGAGACCAATGGATCAGCACAAGTGAAACTAGGCGGAAAAGAGCTGACCATCAGCAAGCAATTTCTAGAAGACCTCAGAGCACAAAATGTGACGCAAGGCCTCTCAGATGTTCGCAAAGCCTTTTTGATCATGCATTCACCAACAGATAATATGGTCGGGATTGAAAATGCAGGCCGAATATTCGCAGCCGCCAAACACCCAAAAAGTTTTGTGTCCTTAGATGAGGCAGATCATCTGTTAACCAAACCAGAAGACGCAGCCTATGTTGCCGCAAATATCAACACATGGGCCAGCCGCTATTTACCGCGTCCTGAAGATAAAACCCAAAAATGGGAAGGCCATGTCCGCGTCTCGGAAACAAGGGCAAGTAAGTTTCAAAACTGGGTTCAAGCAGGGCCGCACGGGTTTATGGCAGATGAACCGAAATCTTATGGCGGGACTGAAACAGGCCCAACCCCTTATAACTTGTTAGCCGCAGCGCTGGGTGCCTGTACAAACATGACACTACGAAATTATGCAAGCTTGAAAAACTTAGAGATCGGCCAAATCAATGTTGAAGTTGAATATAGCAAAATTCATATTGAAGATTGTAATGAATGTGAGCAAAGCGAGGGCGGAAAAATAGATCAATTTGAACGCCGCATTGAAATTAAAGGCTTGAGAGACCCTGAATTAGAACAAAAACTACTCTCAATAGCAGATCGATGTCCTGTTCATAGAACATTGGAAAATCAGGCCCACATTGTAACAAATACAAAGAAAAAAACTTAAAAACACCTGATTTAATCATATCAAAAAAGAGTGCGATCTATATCACTGGTTTTACTTGTCAAAACCGGTCCTATGTTTGATAAGTAAGAAAATGGATGAAACCAAGCGTTCTAAAACAATACTGGAAGACTGAAATGCTTAAAATTAGGGTGATACCCTGCCTTGATGTAAAAGATGGCCGGGTAGTAAAGGGGGTTAATTTTGTTGACCTTATTGATGCAGGCGATCCGGTAGAAGCTGCAAAAGCCTATGACGCAGCTGGTGCTGATGAGCTTTGTTTTCTAGATATCACAGCATCATCCGATAATCGCGGAACGATCTTAGACGTCGTGCAAAGAACTGCTGAAAATTGTTTTATGCCTCTCACTGTTGGCGGCGGTGTAAGAGAAGTAGCTGACGTTCGCCGCTTACTGGAAGCAGGTGCAGATAAAGTCTCCATTAACACTGCAGCCGTACATAATCGTGATTTTGTAAATGCAGCTTCAGAAAAATTTGGCGCCCAGTGCATTGTGATTGCAATTGACGCAAAAACTGTCTCTGAAGAGGGAGAGCCCTTGCGCTGGGAAATATTCACCCATGGCGGCAGAGAGCCAACAGGCATCGATGCTGTTGAATTTGCCAAAGATATGGTGGCAAGAGGTGCTGGTGAAATTCTTCTCACATCAATGGATAGAGACGGCACCCGCCAGGGCTTTAATCTACCTCTTACCAAAGCTATCTCGGACGCGGTTTCTGTACCTGTCATAGCATCCGGTGGTGTCGGCGATCTTGATCATCTGGTTGAAGGTGTGACAAAGGGCGGTGCAAGCGCTGTCTTAGCAGCGTCAATTTTTCACTTTGGGGACTATACAATCGGCGAAGCAAAGAGTTATATGGCGGAAAAAGGGATCGATATGCGCTTAGATGGGATCCATGCGGATGCTTAGTGGGCATCTGGAGCACAGAAATGCGGATGCTTAGTGGGCATCTGAAGCATAGAAATGCGGATGCTTAGCGCCGGTTTCTAGTGGGAAACCTGAAGGCGCATCAAAATGCGAGCAACCTGAAGCACAGAAAAGTGAATGTTTAGCAGCAGTTTCTAGAGAGTAATCGAAAGACGTGCTAAAAAGATAGAAAATACAAACAAGCTTTCCGAAGAAGGTGCTCAACCCATTTCAGGTTGAGGGACATGGCAGCAGAGCTGCCCGGCGCCTAGCGCCGCCTCTCGGAGGCCTATGAGCTTCGGCTCATAGAATAGCCGTGAGAGAAAAGAGATGACGGTAGGATCAACATTAGACCAGCTTAGTGATATCATTAAAGAGCGTAGAAGCTCTACTGCTGAGAAATCATATACGAAATCATTGATTGAAGCTGGAACGGGCAAATGCGCTAAGAAAATGGGCGAAGAAGCCGTTGAAGCTGTTATAGCTGCTGTGAGTGAAAATGATGATGCATTTAAAGAAGAAACAGCAGATTTGCTGTATCATCTCCTGGTGCTTTTAGAGCAGAAGAATATTTCTATGAAAGATATTGAAGATATTTTAGCCTCTCGTATGGGTTTATCTGGCCATGAGGAAAAAGCTCAGCGCACTCAATAATGGGAAACTAGAATAGTACACTCCTCCAAAAGAGAATGTTGGTAGCGCGGTTGCTAGTGGGCAACTGAAGCGCAAAAAATAAAGATCGGTTGCAGCCCCGGTTGCTAGTGGGCAACCTGTAGGGGCAAAAAAAGAGTCAACTGAAGGAAAACTAAAAAGGTCTCAACCAGTATGCAAGACCCAATTGAATTAGATAAATCCCCCTATTTAATCATGCACCGAGATGAATGGGCAGAACAACGCCGTGACACGCCAATGACGTTAAGTTCTGAGGATGTGGAGCGATTGGGTGGTTTGTCAGAGCGCTTATCAACCACAGAAGTTGAAGAAATTTATCTCCCTCTTTCAAGGCTACTGAGCCTATATGTTTCGGCTTCTCAAGAATTACATATGGTAACCAACCGCTTTCTGGGCCAAAAACAACAAAAAATGCCTTTCATCATAGGTATCGCTGGCTCAGTTGCCTGCGGAAAAAGCACAACGGCCAGGGTCCTAAAAGCGTTGCTTGCAAGATGGCCAGATCACCCTATGGTTGATCTTATTTCTACAGATGGTTTCCTTCTTCCAAATAAGGTCTTGGAAGATCGAGACATAATGGACCGTAAAGGTTTTCCTGAAAGTTTTGATACGAAAAAATTATTATCCTTTTTAGCTGATGTGAAAGCCGGTAAACCATCGGTAACAGCGCCAGTATATTCACACTTTGCGTATGATATATTGGAAGACCAAGAAGTGGTCATAGATAGACCTGATATTTTAATCGTTGAAGGTTTGAATGTCTTGCAGCCCGCCCGTTTGCCAAAAAATGGTAGCGGTATTCCGTTCGTTTCAGATTTTTTCGACATCTCGATTTATATTGACGCAGAAACTGACCATATTCAGGACTGGTATGTGCAAAGGTTTTGGAGGTTACGAGCAACAGCGTTTCGTGACCCTGCCTCATATTTCCATAAATATTCTCTTCTTGATGAAGACGAAGTGGTCAACACAGCCACTGGAATTTGGCAAAGCATCAACCATAAAAACCTAGAAGAAAACATTCTTCCAACGAGGCAAAGAGCAGACCTGATCTTAAAGAAAGCAAAAGATCATTCCGTTGAAGAAGTGATGTTACGCAAATTATAAAACTGCCAAAAACATCACTTACTTTTTTTTTCTAACGAAATTTCACTGAGCATCGGCAAATGGTCAGAGCCAATTGAAGGCCCTGCTTCAAAGCGGTGTTTTTTAATTTTCCATAGATCACTATCTCTAATAAACACATGATCAATTAAAAGGTGAGCAAACGGGAAATAAATGTCAGCATTTTTTGAAGGCCAAGATCGCTCAAACAAGCCAAACTTTTTCAACTTGTTTTCTTGAGAAAATTTCAAAAGAGCATCTGACCACGATGTTAAATTAAAATCACCAACAAGTAGTATGGGGTTTTTAAGAGGTGCTAGATAGTTTGATAACCACCTAAGTGCATTTGTTTTAAGTTGAGCATTATATGGCCAGTGTAAATGCACTGCTATGAGCTCAATTTTTTTGTCGCCAACAGTAAGAACACCATGTGCCATAGGTGGGTTATAACTCCCCTTGTTCCAGTGTTTAAAACTATTGAGCTCGAAGGGAAGTTTTGAAAAAATATAAATATAATTCGGTCGTTTTGTAGTTTCATCAAAAGGTCCAGAATATTGATAATCGGACTTTAATAAGTGAACAACATCTTCTGAAATTCCTAGAAATTCTTCTAATATAATAACATCGGGCTTTTCTTTTCTGACAAGGTCAATAAAGCTATTTGAGTCTTCATTTCTAAAATAAGCATTGAAATTCAGTAACTTAATTTTCTGAATATTCTGGCTTTTGCCAGTTTGAGCAAGCGTTTCTGAAAAACTGGAATAGAAAATAAAACCATTTGAAAGCAGCACAAGTAGAGCTAGTGAAAGCCAAACGGGTTTCTTAAGCCATAAAAAAACAAGAAAAGCAAAGCCAGCACAAACGAAATAATGCAATCTTAAATGATCGAATATATCGAAGGACTGGCTTTGAAAGGGACTAAATGAAATGAGTGTTAGGGCGAGTATAAGGATTGTCCCAAGACAAAAAATAAAAGAAATTGCTTTACGCATAACACTCTCATTTCAAAAAAATATACTTATAGCAATTTATTCTTTTTAGCTAAGTCCACCAAGTTAGCTTCTGGACGTGCCCCAATGTGTGAAATAATTTCACTGGCCGCTACAGCCCCAAGAGAGCCACAAATGTCTAGATTTTTACCTTGCGTAAAGCCATATAAAAACCCAGCTGCATAAAGGTCACCAGCACCCGTTGTATCAACGACCGTTTCAACAGCAATGCTAGGCGCTGCCATGGTTGCATTACCATGTAAAATCATAGAGCCTTTGGCACCTTGAGTAAGTGCAGCCAGCTCCACATCATGACGCACCTGATCAGCGGCATTCGAGAAATCATCTGTTTGGTCAAGCGCTTTAATTTCATCTTCATTCGCAAAGAGAATATCAACATGGCTTTTGATAAATTTTAGAAAATCATCGCGGTGACGATCAACACAGAACCCATCTGACAATGAAAGAGCCACGCGTTGCCCAGCCGAGCTTGCAATTTCAGCAGCTTTAAAGAACGCTTCTTTCGCACGAGGCGGGTCAAACAAATAGCCCTCTAAATACGTGATTTTCGCTGACTGAACTTGTTTTTCAGACATTTCCTCAGGGCCTAGCTCAACACATCCACCAAGGTAAGTATTCATTCTTCGCTCACCTTCTTGTGTCACTAATACAAGGCAACGAGCCGTTAGTGTGTTGCCTTCATTAAATGGCGTGTCGAATTTTACGCCAATGGCATTGAGGTCATGGGCAAAAACTTTACCGAATTGATCATCATCGACAACACCGATAAAACCGGTTTTACCACCAAAAGCACCAATCCCGGCGCACGTATTCGCAGCAGAGCCACCAGAAATCTCAACAGCTGGCCCCATCGCATCAT
>CAXIDO010000124.1:0-6677 GCA_964022745.1 uncultured Methyloligella sp.
CAGGTTGATTTATATGCAGATACCACTTGCTCGATTAATGGAAACGAAGACCTGCTTACATTGGTCATGCAAAACCTAATCAGTAATTCTATTAAATTTAACGATCGCGATATTCCATCAATTTTTATAACCAATCAATTGTTACCCAACAATATGCTTGAAATATCTGTTTCAGATGATGGCATCGGTATTGCCCCGCAATATGCGGAAAAAGTTTTTAACATTTTCTCACGATTACATAATGAAGAGGACTATGAAGGTACGGGAATTGGGCTAGCCATCTGCAAGAAAATTATTACAGATCATAATGGAAATATTTTTATAGATCAGTCTTATAACCAAGGGACAAGAGTTGTTATTGCATTACCGATATCGACACTACAGGATTGATTTAATCCAATTTTGCTTCTCTTTAATATTGATAAAAGTCCTAGTATAGTCGCTATTCCAATGCTTATTGATGCCAGTTTAGTGGCTAAGCCGGGATATTAGCTAAAATGCTTCACTGCTATTTTTCTTTGAAATGAGGCCCTTAAAATGCGCTAGGAACCAGGGCTTGACAAAATGTCGCACCCAATGGCATTGTGCGCGCAAGTTGAACAAAATTTGCTTAATTTTATCGGGTTACAAAGCCTGATACCATTAAAAATAATAAGATTAACTACCGTAGGAGGTGGTTTGACCGATCTTCAAGTCATTTGGCTTTGTGGCATTGGACCAGCACCTAATCGCCTTAGTTTTGCTTAAGCACTTCTAATCTAAAGTCGTTGAGAAGTGACTATTTGACCATTCTAAAAAAAGCATCTTTGTTCCACTTAGTGTATAGTTTTCATATATGAAAAACAAAAATACATAAACAGTGATAGCGTCTCTCTAATAACCGACTTTTTAGAGGCTATTTGCCCAAGATGATGCAGGGAATAGATGTAACGTGAGATCCAAGTTCCACTAGGAAAGAAAAAAATCTTGCAAGTTAATCTCGGCTAAAATATTGATACGCTCAAACAACTTTGACAGTTGCCAGAAGTTTCTGCGATACGGCGTTCAAGCTTCATCTATAATTTAACACTAATTGCTTCAGGATAGACATGAGTTTGTATACGGACTACTTAAATGAGATTGAAAATAGAAAACAACAAGGTTTGAGCCCTAAGCCCATTGACGATGGCGCGCTTGTTAGCGAGCTCATTTCACAGATTAAAGACCTTGAAAACGAACACAGAGAGTTATCTCTAAAGTTTTTTATTTACAACACCTTGCCTGGAACCACCAGCGCTGCTGGTGAAAAAGCAAAGTTCTTAAAAGAGATCATTCTTGGTAGCTTTGCTCTTGAAGAAATTTCACCGACTTTTGCCTTCGAGCTATTGTCTCATATGAAAGGCGGACCTTCAGTTGAGGTTCTTCTTGATCTGGCTTTAAGCGATGATTTGGAAAAAGCCAAACAAGCTGCTGAAGTTCTAAAGACTCAAGTTTTCCTTTATGAGGCTGATACTGAACGATTAGAAGCTGCTTATAAAGATGGCAATGAAATTGCTACAGATATTCTTCAAAGTTATGCAAAAGCGGAATTCTTCACAAAACTACCAGATGTAGAAGAAGAAATTAAAGTTGTGACCTACATCGCAGCTGAAGGTGATATCTCTACAGATTTACTTTCTCCTGGCAATCAAGCTCACTCTAGATCAGACCGTGAATTACACGGCAAGTGCTTGATTTCTGAAGCGGCACAAGCCGAAATCCAAGACCTGCAAAAACAACACCCTGATGCTCGAGTTATGTTGATTGCTGAAAAAGGGACTATGGGGGTCGGCTCCTCACGTATGTCTGGTGTGAATAATGTGGCATTATGGACAGGCAAACAAGCTAGCCCTTATGTTCCTTTCGTTAACATCGCTCCTATTGTTGCAGGAACAAATGGTATTTCTCCCATTTTCCTAACAACAGTTGGTGTGACGGGTGGCATCGGCATTGACCTGAAAAACTGGGTTAAAAAACTAGACTCTGATGGCAACCCGATCATGGACGAAAATGATGATCCGGTTCTTGAGCAGACTTACTCTGTTGAGACTGGTACGGTTCTCACCATCAACACTAAGACAAAGAAACTCTATAATGGAGACAAAGAGCTTGTTGATATTTCTTCAGCTCTGACACCTCAAAAGGTTGAATTTATCAAAGCTGCTGGTTCTTATGCTGTTGTTTTTGGTAAGAAGCTTCAGAGTTTTGCGGCCTCAGCACTTGGAATTGAATTGCTACCTGTCTTTGCGCCTTCAAAAGAAATTTCACATGAAGGACAGGGCCTGACAGCTGTTGAAAAAATCTTTAATAGAAATGCTGTTGGTGTAACTGAAGGTGTAACTTTACATGCTGGCTCAGATGTGAGGGTCAAAGTGAACATCGTTGGCTCTCAGGACACAACCGGCTTAATGACCTCGCAAGAACTTGAGTCTATGGCAGCAACTGTTATTTCACCAACTGTTGATGGTGCTTATCAATCTGGCTGTCACACAGCTTCTGTATGGGATATCAAAGCACAAGAGAACATCCCTAAGCTCATGAAGTTCATGAACAAGTTTGGTCTCATCACGGCAAGGGATCCTAAGGATAAGTACCATGCCATGACAGATGTGATTCATAAGGTTTTGAATGACATCACGGTTGATGATTGGGCGATTATTATCGGCGGTGATAGCCATACGCGGATGTCTAAAGGCGTTGCGTTCGGTGCTGACTCTGGCACGGTTGCCCTTGCTTTAGCGACTGGTGAAGCAACGATGCCGATCCCAGAATCTGTAAAGGTCACCTTCAAAGGCGCTATGAAGGGGCACATGGATTTCCGTGATGTGGTCCACGCAACCCAGGCACAGATGTTAAAACAATTTGGAGATAATGTTTTCCAGGGACGGATTATCGAAGTTCACATTGGAACCTTGCTCGCTGACCAAGCCTTCACTTTCACAGACTGGACTGCTGAAATGAAAGCGAAAGCCTCCATCTGTATTTCTGAAGATGATACGCTGATTGAATCTCTTGAGATTGCCAAAAACCGTATTCAAATCATGATCGATAAGGGTATGGATAATGAAGCGCAAACGCTGCTTGGCCTAATCCAGATCGCAGATAACCGTATTTCAGAAATTAAATCTGGAGAGAAACCAGCTTTAACTCCAGATGATAATGCTGAATATTTTGCGGAAGTTATCGTAGACCTGGACAAGATCGATGAACCAATGATCGCTGATCCGGATGTGAATAATGCCGATGTTTCTAAGCGTTATACCCATGATACAATCAGACCTATTTCATTCTACAAAGCCGAGAAGAAGGTTGACCTTGGGTTTGTTGGATCTTGTATGGTTCACAAAGGTGACATGAAAATCGTTGCGCAAATGCTTCGTAACCTTGAGAAGGAAACTGGTAGCGTTGAGTTTAATGCGCCCCTAGTTGTCGCAGCGCCTACGTACAACATTATCGACGAATTAAAAGACGAAGGGGACTGGGCTGTTCTGCAGAAGTACTCTGGTTTTGAGTTTGATGATGAAGCGCCGAAGAATACAGCTCGTACGGACTATGAGAACATTTTATATCTCGAGCGCCCTGGCTGTAACCTTTGTATGGGCAATCAGGAAAAGGCTGCTAAAGGTGACACAGTGTTAGCAACATCTACACGTTTGTTCCAAGGACGTGTTGTAGAAGATAGTTCTGAGAAAAAAGGCGAATCTTTGCTGGCTTCAACTCCGGTTGTGGTTCTATCAGCTATCTTAGGTAGAACACCGACCATGGAAGAGTACAGAACTGCAGTGGAAGGTATTGATCTTACTAAGTTCGCGCCGCCACAACAAAAGCCACTTGATCCGAAGTCAGTTCATTTTTAAAAATATCTTGATGACTTAGACTACATATAAGTAAAGGGCGGTGAATTATCTTTGAAAATTCACCGCCTTTTTTATTTACAAAATTAAACTGCCTGAGAAAATGAAAATTGTCCTTCAGTTAAATAAGCATCAAATTTTGCAGCTACTTTTCTAAATTGGTGATGCTCGCTCTTGTTCATTATTAGATAACCATCTGTGTACTCCACCGTGCCATTTTTAATAAAAGGACTTAGACTTTCAAGTTCATTTGCAAATTCATGAGAGCAAACTCTTGTTCTTATCCCACACATGATAGACATGATAATATCTCGTCTTTTAATATCATCAGCTGAGAGTTCTATACCACGCGCTACCGGCAATTTTCCCTGCTCAATTGATGAGGTGTAGTGTCTATAGTCTGAGCTGTTTTGTAAATATGCTGTTGGCAAAGTTGATATTGAAGACACACCAAACCCTAACAAAGCGTCCGCTTTATCTATTGTATACCCTTGGAAGTTACGTTGTATTTCCTGGTTATTTTGTGCGATGGCTAAACTATCATCCGGTTTTACGAAATGGTCTAAACCAATTGAGACATAGCCGCTCTTTGTTAAATAGTCATGTGCGAAATCAAACATTTTCATTCTCAACTCCGGACCTGGCAGAGCTTCAGATGGGATTAATTCCTGATGTTTTTTCATCCACGGAACATGAGCATACCCGAAAAGGGATATACGGTTGGGATCTAGTTTTACAGCCCCATCAATCGTTTTCTTGATGGTATCCAGACTTTGAAAAGGCAATCCATAGATCAGGTCGAAATTGATTTCATTTATCCCTGTATCACGTAAATTCTCAACGACGTTCTTGACCAAATCAAATGATTGATGGCGATTTATCGCTCTTTGTACTTGCTCATTAAAGTCTTGAACACCAAGGCTTGCCCTATTTACTCCGCTTTTTGCATAAGCCAATATTTTTTCTTTGCTTACTGTCCTTGGGTCGATCTCAACGGCTATTTCTGCATCATCTAATATATCAAAGTTTGTGCGAACCACATTCATTAATTTTACAAAATCATTCGGTTCAATGACTGTGGGCGACCCTCCTCCAAAATGCATATACTTTACGATATTAGCACCAGAAAGTTTTGATTGCATGGCAATTTCTTGGCATAACAATTCCATATATTGTTCAATGGGTTTATTGCCATTTACAATTTTTGTATGGCAGCCACAAAACCAGCAAAGCTGCCGGCAAAACGGGATATGAAAATACAAAGATAAAACATCTTTCTTTCCTAATTTTCTCAATAAGTTTTGGGATGTTTTGCCATCAACTCCTTTATGAAAATGGGGGGCTGTTGGGTAGCTGGTATATCTTGGGATTTGTTCCATAAATCTGCTCTCTTAATTATCAGAATATTTTATAGCAGCATTTTTTTTCTCTATATTTGACCTAAATCACATTCATCAGCGCAACCACTGAAATGCTCATGACAGTGCCTTTCTATATGAATATAAATTAGTATTCCTGTAAGGTTGATTGAAGCTGACTATTACGTAAAAAGGGATGGATCTTGAACGTGATTTATTTCACATTATTATCAAATTTCTTGTTTTGGCCATTTAGTTAGTGAAGCTAAAACAATTTGCTTTGAACTCGAAGTGACTGACAGTCTACTTGAGCGATAAAATAATATTACTCACTTTGTATTTACCTCTGAGTTCATTGGTCTGCCTGCTGCATACCAATAGCCAGTTCCCATCAAAACAGCCCCTGATACTGTATTGCCAATTGTCACCCAGAACAGGTTATAGCAAGCTCCTAAAAAACTAATCGTTTCTGGGTGCTCGGAAAACAATGCGAGTGAAAAAACCGTCATGTTTGCAACGCTATGTTCGAAACCAGAGGCAATGAATGCGTAAAGGCACCAAAAAATTATGATACATTTTGCCGTATCACTTTTTGTCCTGGCTGCCCCCCAAATGGCCAGACAAACAAGCCAATTACATAACATTCCCCTCGCTACTAATTCAGCCGGTGTTCCCGACATTTTTTTGTAGGCTATTTGATGCAATAGATCCTGCCCTCCTTCTTGAAGAACGATACCACCACCACCTATTATAAATAGCAAAGCCAGACCTAGCGACCCGACAAGATTGCCACCCCAGGTCGTTGCCCAAATTTTTATGGCATTCATTGTGCTACAGGTTTTTGTTAACCGTCCTATGGCGGCATACATGGTGTGACCTGTAAAAAGATCAGCGCCAGCGAAGATGATTAATGTAAGAGCAATACCAAAACTTCCCCCCATCACAAGACTACGAAATGAGGGATCTACGGCTTGCCCAACTGAGAAGATGAGTAAGATCCCAATTCCAACATAGGCTCCTGCCATTAAACTAGATATGATGAAGCCCAATGGATTATTGTTTAAATTCTCAACTTTCTCTCTTGAGAGGTTTGCGAAATAACAGACTGTTTCATGGATCGTCATTCATTAACCTCTTAAGATTTGCGGATGAAAGCTTTTTGCTCTTTGACTTAGAAACAAAGGTGCGCTCCAGACCACAGAAAGGGCAATGGCGGTAAATAAAAAACCATAGCCTAAGTCTTGCTGAGCGTTTTCTAAATAAGAGTTACAAATCCGAATGGGCGCATGAATATATATGAAAGCTGCCACCCCTAACATTGAGATAGCCTGAGCTTTTAAAAACCCCTTTAAGATAGGATGAGCTCTGTGCCATCCTAACTTCAGAGGAACACCAATTAGCAATGGCACTGTCAGGAACTTAAGCAATTCCATATAACCGGAGGAGA
>CAXIDO010000125.1:0-6665 GCA_964022745.1 uncultured Methyloligella sp.
AAATGGAGGTGAATTTACAGAAAATTACCCGGCGAGAGGACAAGGCAAGACAACAAGCATAGGTGAGGAATTACTCTTTAAAGAAGATGAAACTCTCTATACGCACATCAATGACTATGCCAAATGGGTGGCACTGCAAAGCAATCATTTCACACTGGAGTATTATGAAAATAATTCTCTTGCAGAGGTTATTCCGCTTATTTTTAACAGTGAAGAATTATCACGTTTAAATGGTCATTGGTTTGAAATGTTCCGCCCTTTAGACTTGAGTGACCTGTTAGGAAGCATAGATAAAAGCAATTCGGCAGTTTATTGTTCTTTCTCGCGCGCTGATGTAGAGCACCTTTGCAAGCCGGCATTGCAAATTCTAGCCTATGTCGAGTTTGAAGCCTCATCACGCTATGAAAAAGTGCTGGAAGAATGTGCTCTCAAAGAGTTTGTAAACTTTCTTCAAGAATTAAAAGCGATGGCCAATCAAGAAGATTAAAAAGAAAACAAAATAGCTATTTTACAGAACTGCCAAATAAATGATGTAATTTCTTCCGAAGATTAAAATAAAGAAAACAACCGAAAAAATATTGCATTTTTCAGTACATTTCGTAACGTAAAATAAAAAAGATAGTTTTGATCAAAAGATTAGGGTGGAGCTAACGTGTCTATAAAAAAAGCTATGAGAATTCAAAAAGTTGTAAAAACTGTCACTTTGTTCGTTAGTTCATTGTTCATTGCCTGTCTTTTTATTAGTCCTTCCATCGCAGAAGATAATTATACCATCAAACAATATATGAAAGACCGGGGCTTAAAAAACGCCCGTGTCGTAGCGCCTGGTCGCTTAAAAATTGATGGAACACGGCTAATCTGTGGTAAAAGGCCAACCATTTTTGATCCAACATTAGATGATTTCGGTGGCGCCTTTGATGGTTTTATTATTTTGAACCCTCGGTTAATCAAGCGGTTGCCAAAACAGGTTAAAATTTGGATCTATTCTCATGAATGTGCTCACCAATTTAGAGGGCCAGATGAGGCAACAGCAGATTGCTTTGCAATTAAGCGCGGTGTACGTCGCGGTTGGTTAAAAGAAGACGGCATGAAACAAATCTGTAAGTTCATTTGGTCAGCCCCCGCTTCTCACATGCATCCACCAGGGCCAGAACGCTGCGCATACATGAAACGTTGCTTTGCTTCAGTTCAAAAAAAGAAATAACCAGGAACTATCTATTGACTAGTATCTATTGGCTAGCACGTAGGGCTTAGCCAATAGATACTGGTTTTTCCAGCTTTGTAGTATGGGGTTTATCAAAAATTTATTAGGTAAGCTGGCATTAAGCACCTTGAAGCCTGTACCCACCCCCTTGACAGCTCAGCTCACAAATGAAAAAAGAAACTAATAATTTTGCCGTTTCTCTTATTACCTTAATTTTTTAGGACCTTGATAAGGTCATGAAGGGGTAGAACCAGAGAAAACGAAGCGACAAACAATTTCACTTGCTGGAGCCTTTCATGGACAAATTTACCACCCTTACAGGTGTTGCTGCCCCATTGCCTATGATCAATATTGATACAGATATGATCATTCCAAAGCAGTTTCTGAAAACAATCAAAAGAACTGGGCTAGGCGTCAATTTGTTTGATGAAATGCGCTATGATGACAATGGCGAAGAAATCGCTGATTTTGTCCTAAACCAACCCTCATATCGCGATGCAAAAATTCTAGTCGCAGGTGATAATTTTGGTTGCGGTTCAAGCCGGGAACATGCGCCATGGGCCATTAAAGATTTTGGCATTAGCTGCATCATCGCACCAAGCTTTGCAGATATTTTTTATAATAACTGTTTTAAAAACGGCATTTTGCCAATCAAATTACCTCAAGAACAAGTTGATAAACTATTAGATGACGCTTCACGCGGCTCAAATGCGACAGTGACAATTGATCTTGAAGCGCAAGAAATCAAGGGCCCAGATGGCGGTACGATTTCTTTTGAAATTGAAGCCTTCCGCAAACATTGTCTACTTGAGGGGCTTGATGACATCGGCCTAACAATGAAAAAACAAGACAGCATCACATCTTTTGAAGAAAAACTAACTTCATCTCGTCCTTGGATATAAAAACAGGCTTGAAGTCAGACGTTTTTAGCCAATTTTTGGCAAATAACGGGCTAAAATGAACTGAAAAAACATATATCATCGGTTTTAAAACCTCGCTCAGCCATTCCTGGTTGAGCGAGGTTTTTTTTGTAATTTTGGCTGAATTTACACCTTATTCACACTGAAAATGAATTAATCACATTTTTCTGACAACTTCTAAGGGCTTTCTGACTGGAATTTTAAGGGTTTTTGAGACAATATAGAGTGTGTCGCACAAAAGTGGATACCGGTTTTGTGAGTTTGCGGATGCGCGGATGCTCTGTGTCGGTTGCAAGTGGGCAACTGAAGGCACCTTAACCGGTTGCTAGTGGGCAACTGAAGGAACCTTAAAAAGAGCATCTGAAGCAAAGATAATGACACACTAAAATAAAAAGATAGAGCATGTCTTTGAATTCAAATCTAAAGTGACATGCTCTATAAGAAATATTCGTTAGATGAGAGTGACAGATAAGGAGCAGGTCTCCTTTTTGGGGCGCTCGGAAAAGAGCTAGAAATGAAAAAAAGTTTTTCACCTAACTTTGTGGCCAGCCTGATTTTAACATTGATTATGGGCAGCTCCTTTTATGCGCCGGCAAGTGCGTCAGAAAACCAAGCTAAAGAAAGTGCCGAACAAGCCTCATCTGCTGATGAATATGGAGAGACAAATCCCGAAGAGCTCTCTATGAAATATTATATTAAAAATATGAACCGGAATCTCTCTCGCGGACATGATTTTGTGTGCTCACTTGGGTATCTTGCAACCAAAGCAGGTGATCATAAAGACGCTATCAAAATTTTTAAAACTTGCGCTAAGCATGGCAACCAGGCTTCTAAAGTTTGGATGTCTTACATGCATCAAAATGGCTTTGGTGTAAAAAAGGATGCGCAAAAATCAACTGAGTGGGTCAAAGATGCTGCCGATGAAGGCTATTCAATTGGCAAATATAATTATGGTCTGGCGCTCCTTAAAGGGTACGGCGTAAAGCGCGATAAAGAAGCTGGAAAAGCAATTATCGATGAAGTAGCAGCAGACGGTGACATCCACGCAAAAGAGCTAAAAGAATCGAACTACAACCCTGATGTCGTGACACCAGATGCAGACCAGGCTGATAAAGCTCCATTATTCTAATAAAATCTCAATGTTTTAAAACTAGAGCATTTCTTTAAAGTTATAATAAAGAAATGCTCTAGTAATTGCCTGCAACATAATATAAAAATCATATCTGTTTTTAAATATAATTAGGGAGCTAACTAATGTTGAAGGCAGCTAAAAAACTTGGATTAATAATTTTTCTAGTCATGAATTTTCTTTCCATTAGCATGGCCTTGGCTGAGGGAAACGAGACGTATTTGGATGAGAATGGGGTAACGAACCCTGAAGAGATGTCGATCAAAAGCTACATTTACAAACTAACTCCTGCGTTAAGCCGTAACCAACAGTCAGCTTGTGCATGGGGCTACGCGACTACAATTGCCGGTGAGTATAAAACCGCCGTTGATATTTTCCGGCAATGCGCAACCTATGGCAATCAAGCTTCAAAGATTTGGATGTCCTATATGTACCAGAACGGTCTTGGAGTAAAAAAGGATCCGGTTAAATCAACAGATTGGGTCCGAGAATCAGCACAAGATGGCTATTCAATCGGTGAATTCAATTATGGCCTATCTCTCCTCAAAGGATACGGTGTAAGGCGAAATGTAAAGGCTGGAAAATCATTCATTGATAGAGCTGCCAAACAAGGTGACGTCGATGCGGTCATTTTACAAAACTCAAACTACAACCCGGATGTCGTAACTCCAGACGCAGATCAAGCTGATAAAGCGCCATTATTCTAAAGTAACTTTGTTTTAAAGAAAGTTTTCAAAGTCATACAGGGTTTAAACTCATAAGAATAAACGAGTGATGGCAAAGGTCTCACTCGTTTATTTTGTAAGTTCTAAGGTAATTTCTTTTTTCCGAATAATTTTAGTTTTACGCATAATAGTAACAACTCCCTCATAAGTTCCAAGAGGCCAGGTATCCAACCGTCTTCTCTTACCAGTAACAGCTCTATAACGTGCTTTGTTACGTTTTAAAGGGCCTGCAAGGTTTTCAGTTCTAAAGCCACCAGGCCCGGTGAGAAATAATCGAAGTTGATCCCCTTTTAAAAAATTAGCCACCCTTGCATATAGTACTAATTTATCTGAATAACGCGTAAGACGGCCCTGGTCATAATAAACTTCCCTCTCTCCAATTTTCAAAACTTGAGAGCTAAATCCAACCTCCATAATGTGAGAAGTTTTATATGGGAAAGCGCGAAGTGTTTCCTCATCCCACAAGCTATTTTCTTGAAGTTTGCAAGAGTTTTCCGATGTAGGTGAGCCAACTTTAGCACCAGTAAACGGGTCAACTACAACGCCTTCATGACGAATGGTAAGATGAACATGAGGCATCCCAGTACGTCCTGAAAGGCCGACAAGCCCTAAAGTCTCACCTCTTGCTACGGTTTGTCCTGAATGAACAACCAACGAACCTTTTTTCAAATGGCAATATTGACTTTCCCAGCCATTGCCATGGTCAATAACAAGGCCATTGCCGCATTCTTTTCCTCTAACAAGAGCGCGATCAGCATTGGTTCTGATAAGCCTGTCCGTTACACCATCACGAACCCTTAAAACAGTACCAGGCGCACTAGCAATCACATCTATACCTTTTTCATAGACCTTAGCATTCACCAATCGAAAGTCAGTGCCTTTATGCCCATCATATGTCTGATCACCACAATGATAGTCTTGAGTTGTTGTTGAAGGATCGACGTCAACATATTGCTGAATAATGCATTCCTCATTCGGAATACAATCAATCGGTTTTGAAAATTGAGGAGTATCTGCAAAGCTTGGTAAAAGAAAGAAGAGCCAAACAAAAAAGCTAAATAGGAGAGTAAATGAAAGAGAAAACAGTCTTTTTGAGCAGTTAAAAAAAGCCAGGTTTTTCATTGCATTCTCCTTTTTGGTAGTCGTTTTATCAAGAATTGGTGTTCCAATAGCGAAAAAGATAAGAAAATCATACCTACTAAACCTTGAAAAATTCTTGCAGCAGGGCTAAGCAAACACATCAAATAAACACAAAAGAATTATGAGACGGTATAATGAGCACATTTGATCTTTTGATCTTGCCTGGTGATGGCATCGGAACCGAAATAATGACCGAAGTTGATCGCATCATTACTTGGTTTAATAAACAAGGAAACATTACCTTTAATTGCGAACATGACCTTGTAGGCGGTGCCGCCTATGATGCACATGGATGTGCTATAACAGACGCAGCAATGGAAAAGGCTCAAAAAGCTGATGCTGTCATCTTCGGCGCAGTTGGTGGCCCGAAATGGGATGACGTACCCTACGAAGCGCGCCCAGAAGCCGGTCTCCTACGTCTTCGTAAAGACTTAGGTCTTTTTGCAAACCTGCGCCCAGCCATTTGCTATCCTGCGCTCGCAGAAAGCTCAAGCTTAAAGACAGAGCTAGTCGAAGGGTTAGATATTCTCATTGTGCGCGAGTTAACAGGCGGCGTTTATTTTGGTGAGCCAAAAGAAATCACTGATCTTGGCGATGGCCAAAAACGCGCTGTCGATACGCAGCTTTATGAAACGTACGAAATTGATCGCATCGCCCGTGTTGCTTTTGACTTAGCTGGTAAGCGTGGCAGTCTTGTTCACTCAGCGGAAAAACGCAATGTGATGAAAACAGGCGTGCTTTGGCATGAAGTGGTGAGCAAGGTTCACCAAGAGTCTTTCTCAGATATTAAATTAGAACACATCTTAGCAGACAATTGCGCTATGCAGTTGGTGAGAACACCAAAACAGTTCGATGTGATCGTAACAGATAATCTGTTTGGCGATATCTTGTCTGACGTAGCAGCAATGCTAACAGGTTCACTTGGCATGCTGCCATCTGCTTCTCTTGGCGCAGCTGATGAAAACGGCAAAACAAAAGCCATGTACGAACCTGTTCACGGTTCAGCACCAGATATCGCAGGCCAGGGCAAAGCCAACCCAATCGCAATGATTGCAAGTTTTGCAATGGCGCTGCGTTATTCATGTAATTTGCCAGCAGAAGCTGACATGGTTGATAAAGCTGTAGCCAACGTACTTGATCAAGGTCTTCGTACAGCAGACATCATGCAAGATGGCAAACAGCTGATCACAACCAGCGAAATGGGCACAGCAATTTTAAATGAATTGGAAGACTTAGTTGCCTAAGGTGCTTTAGTCGCTTAATTGCGAAGCATCTTTTTCCAATTGATGAAATAGTAAAAAGGCTCTTTCGAAAATAAAGAAAGAGCCCTTTTCTTTTAAAAAAGTATAAGAAGAAGAGGCTCTGCCCCTTTAATAGTTCGGTTGTTGCGCCGGTTGCTAGTAGGCAAACTGAAGGCTCGTTAAAAGAGTGGGCAACTGAAGCACAACTAAAAAGTATAGTCATGAGAGAAAAACAAAAACCAGCCATACGAAGAAGGAGTAACGCCTCTTCGGCGTTAGGACATGGCAGCAGAGCTGCCCGGCGCG
>CAXIDO010000126.1:0-6653 GCA_964022745.1 uncultured Methyloligella sp.
AGATTATTTGTCCTCAGGGAACGGGAAATTAAAACCTTTTAACAGCGCCCGTGCCTCATCATCCGTTGGTGCTGAGGTGCAGACGATAACATCCATGCCCCAAATTTGATCAACCTTATCATAGTCAATCTCAGGGAAAATAATATGTTCTTTAATGCCCATCGCATAATTACCACGACCATCAAAACTCTTTGGGTTAAGCCCTCTAAAGTCTTTCACGCGCGGTAAAGCAATAGTGATCAGACGATCAAGAAATTCATACATACGAGCACTGCGCAAAGTTACTTTGGCACCAAGCGCCATCTCTTCGCGAACTTTAAAACCAGCAATCGATTTACGTGCTTTCGTAAAAACAGGTTTTTGACCAGCAATCAGTGTCAAATCATCATAAGCTGATTGCACTTTTTTACGATCATTAACCGCTTCACCAACACCCATATTGAGAACAACCTTCTCAATCTTAGGAATTTGCATCTGGTTCTTATATTCAAATTTCTTCAACATTTCGTCACGAATGACTTTGTTGTATTGAGCCTTTAAGCGTGGCTCATAATCTGTAGCCTCAGCCATCAATAACTTCTCCTGAACGCTTCGCAAAGCGGACTTTGCGGCCATCATCTAATGTTTTATAACCAACACGAGTTGGGCTACCGTCTTTAGGGTCTTCTAAAGACAGATTAGAAACATGAATAGACGCTTCTTTTGAAATAATGCCACCTTCGTCAGATGCAGTTTGTTTCTGATGGCGCTTAATCATATTAACGCCATTCACAATAACACGTTCATCTTTTGGAAGAACTTTGAGCACTTCGCCTTTCTTGCCTTTGTCTTTACCAGCAAGAACAACAACACGATCGCCCTTTTTAATTTTTAATTTAGCCATTTTTAAAGGACCCTTTTCCTAAAGCACTTCAGGAGCTAACGAAACAATCTTCATTTGGTTCTTAGCGCGAAGTTCACGGGTAACAGGACCAAAAATACGTGTGCCAACTGGCTCACCTGATTGATTGATTAATACAGCAGCATTACGATCAAAACGAATAAGGCTACCATCTTGACGGCGTACACCTTTAGCAGTGCGCACAATAACAGCCTTCATCACTTGGCCTTTTTTAACACGGCCGCGTGGAATGGCTTCTTTCACACTAACAACAATAGTGTCACCGATTGATGCATATTTGCGCTTAGAGCCACCAAGCACTTTGATGCACTGAACACGGCGGGCGCCAGAATTATCCGCCACATCCAAATTAGATTGCATCTGTATCATTTTAACTATCCTCTTTCGGTCTCTGTAGAATTCGCAACAACCAATTCTGACCGTTTGTTTTGACTTATCTGAGAGCAGCAACTGCCCTATCAATCAAATCTTTTAATTCTTTTAGTGAATTACTCAGCGTTAATAACAGTCCAACGCTTATTTTTAGAAATTGGAACACATTCTTCAATACGAACCATATCTCCAGTTTTGTACTGATTAGTTTCATCATGTGCGTGATACTTCTTAGAACGACGCACAACCTTTTTATAAAGAGGGTGAGTAAACCGGCGCTCAACTTTAACAACAACTGTTTTATCAGTTTTGTCGCTAACCACTTCACCTTGCAATATTCGTTTTGGCATAGTTTAAATTCCTCAAACTCAAGCTAATCTTGGCGCTCTTAAGCACTAGCCGCTTGTTTTTCCCGTAATACGGTTTTAATCCGTGCAATTTCGCGGCGCACATGGCGAACACGAGCTGTGTTTTCCATTTGGCCAGTCGCAGCCTGGAAGCGCAGATTGAATTGCTCTTTTTTTAACTTCACCAGCTCATCATCAAGTTGGTCTGGTGTTTTATCTCTAAGATCACTCGCCTTCATGGCTAAAAACCCTTCAAATCCTAACATAAATTCTACTTTTCTAAGCCTTAGTTACCTAGACGCTTAACAATGCGCGTCTTGATCGGGAGCTTAGCTGCCGCAAGCGAAAGAGCTTCACGGGCGGTGTCATCATCAACACCATCAATTTCAAACATGATACGACCAGGTGCTACACGAGCGGCCCAATATTCAACTGAACCTTTACCCTTACCCATACGAACCTCAGTAGGTTTCTTAGAAACAGGTAGATCTGGAAAAATTCTAATCCATACACGGCCAGCACGTTTCATCTGACGGGTCATTGCACGGCGAGCCGCTTCAATTTGACGAGCCGTCACACGCTCAGCTTCCAAAGCTTTTAAACCATAGGAACCAAAATTCAAAGCAGTGCCACCTTTAGCTACGCCTTTAATCTTACCCTTATGAGCCTTGCGGAATTTTGTCCGTTTTGGTTGCAACATAATCTTGTTCCTTTAATTCGCTTGGCGCTTCGGGCCAGACTTCGAACCAGGTTTCGGTCCATTATTTCTAGGACGACCACCTTCTTGCGCTTCAATAGAGCGACGTTCTTGAGCCATTGGATCATGTTCCATGATCTCGCCCTTAAAGATCCAAACCTTAATACCAATAATACCGTAAGCAGTGACGCCTTTAGCAGTACCGTAATCAATGTTGGCACGAAGTGTATGTAGTGGCACACGGCCCTCACGATACCATTCCATCCGAGCAATCTCAGCGCCGCCAAGACGACCAGCACAGTTAATACGAATACCTTCAGCACCAAGACGCATAGCTGATTGAACAGAACGCTTCATAGCACGGCGAAAAGCAACACGACGCTCTAATTGTTGAGCAATGCCTTCAGCAACGAGGTTCGCATCGATTTCAGGCTTTCTAACTTCAACAATGTTCAAATGAACTTCGCTGTCAGTATATTTTTTCAAGGCGCCTTTAAGCTTCTCAATGTCAGAGCCTTTTTTACCAATCAAAATACCAGGACGTGCACTATGGACTGTCACACGGCATTTCTTATGAGGACGCTCAATAACAACTTTTGAAATACCAGCTTGACGACGATATTTTAAAATGTGTTCCCGAATTTTAAAATCTTCCAGAAGAAGATCACCATATTCAGCTTTAGTCGCGTACCAGCGGCTATCCCAAGTTCTATTGATACCAAGGCGCATGCCTACTGGATTAATCTTCTGACCCATTATGCGGTCTCCTCAACTTCGCGGACCACAACGGTCAGTGCTCTTGGTTGCCAGCGCTTAAGCACCAAACCTTTACCAACAAACGCTTCTGAAACAACAAGGCTATCAACATCAAGCCCATGATTGTTTTCAGCATTAGCAATTGCTGATTCAAGAGTTTTCTTCACGTCTTTTGCAATGCGTTTTCTAGAAAAAGTAAGATCAGCCAAAGCTTTTTCTACTTTTTTTCCGCGAATAGACGTCGCAACCAAATTCAGCTTTTGAGGACTGATACGAATATTACGTGTAACAGCCTGGGCCTCATTATCGGCTAGACGGCGTTCTTGTTTTGCCTTACCCATTTGAGTTACTTCCTCTTAGCTTTCTTATCCGCAGTGTGGCCATAGTAAGTGCGAGTTGGTGAAAACTCACCAAACTTGTGACCAACCATGTCTTCTGAAACCAATACAGGGATGTGCTTTTTGCCGTTATAAACACCAAAAGTTAATCCCACAAACTGTGGTAAAATTGTTGAACGACGTGACCAAATTTTAATCACATCTTTACGAGTAGAACCCTGTGCTGCTTCCGCCTTCTTGAGGAGGTAACGATCGACAAATGGGCCTTTCCAAGATGAACGTGCCATCAAGCTCTCCTATCTTTTCTTCTTCATGTGGCGGCTACGAACAATAAACTTATCCGTAGAAGCATTTGAACGAGTACGCTTACCCTTAGTTGGCTTACCCCAAGGTGATACTGGATGACGGCCACCTGACGTACGACCTTCACCACCACCGTGTGGGTGATCAACCGGGTTCATAGCAACACCGCGAACTTGTGGGCGTTTACCAACCCAGCGTTTACGGCCCGCTTTACCAAGCTTTGTGTTAGAATTATCCGGGTTTGAAACAGCACCAACAGTTGCCATGCAATCCGCATGGATCATACGTGTTTCACCAGACGATAACTTCATAATAGCATAACCACTGTCGCGGCCAGCTAGTTGAGCATAAGTACCAGCTGAACGAGCAATTTGTCCGCCCTTACCAATTTTCATCTCAACATTATGAACAATGGTTCCGATAGGCATATTGCGAAGAGGCATTGCATTACCAGGCTTCACATCAACCTTCTCGCCTGCAATCACTTTGTCGCCAGCAGCAAGTCTTTGCGGCGCCAAAATATAAGCAACTTCACCATCTTCATATTTGATCAATGCAATGTAAGCTGTCCGGTTAGGATCATACTCGATCCGTTGAACTTCTGCCTGCATATCACGCTTTAGACGTTTGAAATCGACCATGCGATAGCTACGTTTGTGTCCACCACCACGACGACGCGCTGTGATACGACCCGCATTGTTACGGCCACCATTTTTTGTCAAACCCTCTGTGAGAGTTTTAACTGGCTTGCCTTTCCAAAGGTCGGAGCGATCTACTAAAACTAGACTACGCTGCCCTGGAGTGATTGGCTTATACGTTTTAAGTGCCATCTCGTGTCCTCTTAAAGCCCTTTAACTTAAAGTATTAAAACTTAAAGTCCTGTTGCCACATCAATTGTGTGACCTTCTTCTAATGTTACGACAGCTAATTTTCTGTCGTTTTGCTTGCCTTTAATACCCTTAAACCGCTTGACCTTGCCTTTACGGTTCAATGTATTTACAGCTTTAACTTTTACGTTAAACAAACCTTCAATGGCCTCTTTAATCGCAGGTTTTGTAGCTGTGTCAGCAACCTTGAAAACAACCTGATTGTGCTCACTGGCACCAGTTGACTTTTCAGTGATTACTGGAGCGACGATTACGTCATATAATTCTGCTTGTCTCATTTAAAACGAGCCTCCAAAGCTTCGACGGCAGCTTTAGTCAAAACAAGCTTGTCGCGGCGAAGAATGTCATAAACATTGATGCCTTGAACTGGAAGCACATCAACTTCAGGAATGTTGCTTGCAGCACGGCCAAAAGATTCATTCACTTCCGCACCATCAACAACCAAAGCTTTATTAAGTCCAAGCTTTGCAAATTGAGCAATCAAGCTTTTTGTTTTGCCATCAGCAGAGCTTGTGTCTTCAATAACAATCAACTCATCAGCTTTCGCTTTTGCTGAAAGAGCATGACGAAGACCAAGTGCTCTAAATTTCTTTGTTAAATCATGCGCGTGACTGCGTGGCGTTGGACCAAAAGATTTCGCACCACCGCGAAAGATATTAACTTTTTTATTGCCGTGACGTGCGCCGCCAGAACCTTTTTGCTTAACAAATTTCTTTGTTGTACCACGTACATCAGAACGACCTAATGTAGCATGTGTTCCAGCTTGGCGTTTTGCCAATTGATAACGTACACAGCGATGCAAAATGTCTGCACGTGGATCAAGACCGAAAATCTTTTCATCTAAATCAACAGAGCCAACAGACTTGTCATCAAGAGTTTTAATATCAAGTTTCATGACTTACGCTTCCTTCTCTTCTGAAGCCAAAGCCTCGTCAGATTTCGCTTCTTGAGCTGAACCACCAGCCGGTGCTTTAAAGCTACCAGGTGTTGGAACACCTTCAGGAAGAGCTTTCTTCACTGCATCATTAACAAGAACCCATCCGCCTTTAGAGCCAGGAACTGCGCCTTTGACCATCAAAAGCCCACGCTCAGAATCAACTTTAACGATTTTAAGGTTCTGAGTAGTCACTTGAGTAGAACCCATGTGACCAGCCATCTTCTTACCTTTAAAAACTTTACCAGGATCCTGACACTGACCAGTTGAACCGTGAGATCTGTGAGAGATCGAAACACCGTGAGTAGCTCTAAGACCGCCAAAGTTGTGACGCTTCATCGCACCAGCAAAACCTTTACCAATAGAAGTACCGGTAATGTCTACATACTGATCAGCTAAAAAGTGATCCGCTGTAAGTTCACTACCAACTTCAATAAGGTTTTCAGGGCTTACCCGAAATTCAACCAAACGATGTTTTGGCTCAACCTTAGCAACTGCAAAATGTCCGCGTTGAGCGCTAGTAGTGTTTTTCACTTTTGCTCTGCCGCTACCAATTTGTAGTGCACAATATCCGTTTTTGTCTTCTGTTCGCTGGGCGACAACTTGACAACTATCAAGTTTCAAAACAGTCACAGGAATATGATCGCCTGCTTCTGTAAATACCCTGGTCATTCCGACCTTTTGCGCTATGACACCTGACCGCATTGGTCCCGTCCTTAAGTTCTAAATCTACATTTTATTGCGTATTCAAATTCAACAATCATTGAATTTTAGGAACACGCTTTCTTGTGCGAATTCTTTATAAAAGATCTTTCGATCTTTTTAGAACACGCGCTAAAGCTTAATTTCAACATCCACGCCAGCGGCGAGATCTAGCTTCATCAATGCATCCACTGTTTGCGGCGTTGGATCAACAATGTCGATCAGACGCTTATGTGTACGCATCTCAAATTGCTCACGTGATTTCTTATTAACGTGCGGCGAGCGATTGACCGTGTATTTCTCAATCCGCGTCGGTAAGGGAATCGGACCACGAACATCAGCGCCTGTACGCTTTGCAGTATTCACGATCTCCTTGGTCGACACATCGAGGATACGATGATCGAAAGCCTTGAGAC